>JANOBO010000278.1:0-37333 GCA_031411695.1 Verrucomicrobiaceae bacterium | reverse complement strand
GCAGGTGGCGACCACCGGCAAGTGGTGCAAAATCAACGGTATCGTTTTGTGCGGTGGGCGGAGTATGGGTAGGGTTCACAAACTCCCACTACGCCGACTCCGCCGCGCAAAACGACCTTCTTCAATCGCGGCGTTCGGGTTAAAGAAACGAGAGGCCTACTGAAGACACGGAAAAAACAAGGCATTGAAGCAAAGAGCACGATGATCATTCCCGACAGCCCACCCAACGAGAGGCTGATCTTTGATCGAACTCCTCATGGTGTGGGAGGAGTGATCACCAGAGGGTGTTCACCGGATACTGTCGAACCAGCGGATCGGACGAAATCAGTGTGACTTTTTCCAGCCGCGCCGTCGCCACGATCAGGCGGTCAAAGGGGTCGCGATGCAGTGCTGGCAGGCCCGACAGCTCATAAACATGCGGCAGGCCCACCTGCCAGGTTTCGAGTGATCCATTATCGATGTGCTCCTGGATCAGTTGCTCCAGAGGCAGCCGCAGTGGCAGCTTGCCCAACTGGTTTTTGATCTGCATCTCCCAGACACTTGCGACGCTGAGGAAAAGGCGATTGGCCGGATCAGCCATTGCTGTCCGCGCCTTGGCGCTGAGCCTGGATGGTTCGGCATCCGCCCATAGGAAAGCCTGGGTGTCCAGCAGGTAGTCCATGTCAGCTCTTTGCAGATTCGTCTTCGCCAAGCCAGAAGGAGTCAGGCAGCGGCTCATTGAAATCGGCTGGCACATCCACCAGTCCGGCATGAAGACCGAAGGCAAAGCCCCGGCGCTCGTGTGATGGGGTGGGCTTGGGTTCCACCTTCACATGCACCAGCCAGCCTTCTGGAAAAGGCAGTTGCGTCAGCTTCAACAGCCCGTTTGGGCCAATGCTGGTGTTGGTTTCAAAGGTCGTTGTCATGGCGGGAGAATAACGTCCATCACGCGGGAAGGCAATGCGGGGGATTTTTGACACGAGAGAAGTTGCCAGGCATTTTACACACCAGTCCTCCCGGGAGGACGGCATGGAGAAAAATGGCCGGGCTAGTGTTGATGACGGTCATGCAAGCCACGGGCGGCGTTGAGGTCATTCTCCAATCCGGCCTCATCTACCTGCAAGGCGGAGACACCCCAGCGACCCAGCTCGTAAAGGAAGTGGACGCGCGGCATGTCGGCGATCTCCGCAGCCTGCCTGGAGGTGAGCCTGCCGGTGTCAAAGAGCTTCACCGCCATGGCCATGCGGGCCTCGCGCTCGAACTCACCATCCGTGACATGGAGAGAGCCGGGGAGTGATTCAGGGTATGGGATGTGCAGGGTCTTCATGGGCGCAGTCTATGACACCGGCGAGCGCGGGCAAGATCGAGCTGGATCATCGAACTGGATTCCACGCGCATCCTTGCAGCAGCACCCGTCACCCCAAATACTGCGTGATGTAAACCTCGTTGCCTTCGGGATCGCGAAAGCGGCCGAGCAAGATGGGCTCGCCTTCGCGTTGAACGGGCGGCTCGATGATCTTCGCGCCGCCGGCTTCAATGCGGTTGATGGCTTCAAATATATCTTCGAATTGAAGGCTGAGCCCAGTTGGATTCGTCGCGCCGTCGTGTCCGCCGTGCAGGGCGATGATGGCATCGCCAAAGGACAGCTCGGACCAGTAGTCGCTGGTGAAAATCTCCTCGAAGCCGATCACATCGCGGTAGAACTTCACGGCGCGGCCCATGCTCGCTGCCATTAGCATGTATTTTACTTTGTCGGGACGGATTGAAGTGGATGCGGGATTCATGATGCACGATTCAATTTCGTCATTCGGCATTCCACATTCGTCATTTCTTCACTCATCCCGATGCACCGTGTCCATTCCAAACGCGGGCACGCACACGGCGATGTACTCCGCGCCGTCATCCCCCGGTGTGCTGTAGCGGACCCATTCGCCGGCGTGGGTGACGACGCCTTGACCAGCGGCGACATCCAGAGTGCCGTCTTTGTGCTCGACGCGAAGCGTGCCTTTCAGGACGACGGTGTATTCCTCAAACTCGGGTGTCTGGCCGGGCTCGACCCAGCCGCCGGGGCTGCGCATGTGAGCGATGCTGATGCCGGTGTGATTGGAATTCACACGGCCGATGTATTCGTCGATGAGCTTCGGCTTGTTGCCTGCGGAGGTGATGCGCGTTGGTTTTTCGATGAGCGTGGGCATGGGCGGTCTATGATGGAAAGGTGACGATTGCACAAGCAAAGAAAGTCGTGTTCCCTGCGGGCCGTTTGCCTCGGCTCTCCATGAAAATCACAACCTGCTTTCTCACCTCGCTGCTCGTCGCCGCCCATCTCACCGCCATTGCCGCCGATCAGGTTTGGGTGGAGGCGGAGTCGTTCAAAGATCGCGGCGGCTGGGTGCTCGACACGCAGTTCATCAGCATCATGGGCTCGCCGTATCTCATGGCGCACGGCATGGGCCGGCCGGTGAAGGATGCGACGACTTCTGTCGATGGCATCGAGGGCAAAGTGACGGTTTGGGTGCGCGCGAAGAACTGGGTCGGGCCGTGGGATGCGCCGGGAGCGCCCGGTCGTTTTGTGGTGAGCGTGAACGAAAGAAAACTCGCGCACGAGTTTGGCGCGACGGGCAAGGACTGGCAGTGGGAGAACGGCGGCACGGTGGAGATCAAAGGCGGCGCGCAGATTGCGCTGCACGATCTCACGGGCTTCGGAGGTCGTGTGGATGCCATCGTTTTGAGCAAGGACGCGAGCTTCACGCCGCCGAACGATCAAGCGGGCACGGACAAGTTGCGCCGCAAACTTCTCGGCCTGCCGGACAAAGCGCCGGAGACAAAGGAGTTTGATCTCGTGGTCGTGGGCGGTGGTTACTCGGGCCTCGGCGCGGCGATCTCGGGTGCGCGGCAGGGTTTGTCGGTCGCGCTAGTTCAAGACCGGCCGGTGCTCGGCGGCAATGGATCGAGCGAGATTCAAGTGTGGGCGCAGGGTGGCACGCGTCGCGGTTTGTACCCGCACCTGGGCGAGATCGTGGAGGAATTTGCGGATCGCGCGAGCAACAGCCCGGCTGCGACGCCTGATGAGTTTAACGACAAGCTCAAGGAAGACACCGTGCGCGCGGAGAAGTCCATCGAACTGTTTCTGAACACTTATGTGCATGGCGTCGAGATGGGGAAAAGTGGTGCAACCGGCTCGGTTGCAAACGGGCAAGCTGGAAGCTCGCCCCACCTTTCGATCCGCTCCGTCACCGGCCTCGACACGCAGACGGGCAGCGAGACGCGGATTCGCGGGAAGTTGTTCGTGGATTGCACGGGCCACGGCACGGTCGGAGCGCTGGCGGGCGCGACGATCATGATGGAAGAGCAAGGCCGCATGGGCATGAGCAACATGTGGGTGATGAAAAAAACGGACAAGCCTCACTCGTGGCCCGACACTCCCTGGGCGCTGCCGCTCGGCCTGGAGGACTTCCCGCATCCGAAGTCGTTGGGCGCCATCGGCGAGAAAAACAAAGCAAACCAGGAGGGCTACGACCTCGGCTACGCGCCGGTTCCCAATCCACAGGATTACCTGCACGGCGAGTGGTTCTGGGAGAGCGGCTTTAACAAGCACCCGATCAATGACCTCGAGCTCATCCGCGACCACAATTTCCGCGCCGTGTATGGCGCTGTCACCGCGTTGCGCAAGCTCGCGCCTGAAAAGTACGGCAGCTTTGATCTCCAATGGCTGGCCTTCATCGGGGGTCCGCGCGAGAGCCGCCGCATCGTGGGCGACATGATTTTGAACGGTGAGGACATGGTGAAGGGCACCATCCATCCCGACGGCTGCGTGCCGACGACGTGGGACCAGGACCTGCATTATCCGAAGGAGCAATACGCGGCGAAGTTCCCTGACAACCCCTTCATCTCCCGCGCTGAATTTGGCAAGCACACCGACCGCCGCGAAGGCTACCCGGTGCCTTACCGCTGCTTTTACTCCAAAGACATCGGCAACCTCTTCATGGCAGGCCGCACCATCAGCGTGGACCGCCACTCGCTCGGCAGCACGCGCGTGATGCGCACCTGCGGCATGATGGGCGAGGTGGTCGGCAAGGCCGCGTGGATTTGCGTGCGCCACCACACCACGCCGCGCGGCGTGTATGAGCAATATCTCGACATCCTCAAGGATCTGATGAGCAAGCCCGGCGCGATGCGGCGCGCCAGTCTTGAAGGCGATCTGATCATGCCGGCCAATGCGAGGAAGCTGCCCGAAGTCGCCACGGACTGGATCGACCCGAAGAAGCTCGATGGCATCGTGATTGATGACGAGGACGCCGAACTCACCGGCAAATGGGCGCACGGCGGGGGGCTGAAGCCTTTCGTCGGCACGCACTATAGCTACGGCAGCGACAAAGGCGCTTCCGCGCGATTCGCCTTCTCCGTCCGCGAGTCCGGCAGCTACGAAGTGCGCATCTTCTTCCAACCGCATGAGAACCGTGCGAAGACGGCGCCTGTGTCTGTGCTCTCGGCCGATGGGGAAAAGAAATTCACCGTCGATCAAACAAAGAAGACCAAGCTCCCTAAAGGCGCGCACAGTCTCGGCACCTTCAAGTTCAACGCCGGCGAAGAAGCCGCCGTGATCTTCCGCACCGAAGGCGCGGGCGGGAACGTGCATCTCGATGCCGTGCAGGTGCTGCCGGGGAAATGAACCGTCATGCGCCGGATCGTGATCATCGTCTTGGTGCTCGCGATCATGGCCGGCGTGGTGGTCTTTCTCTTCCGCAGGACGGGCGTGCAGAAGCTGCGTGGCGCGGCGCAAAATATGCTCGTAAAAATCAATCCGTCACCCGCTGTGCCGAGCCCGCCGGCGATACCACCGCCGGAGCCTCACCTCGAAGCGCCTCAGAAAACGATGCCGATGACGCCGCCTGAGCCAGCAGCACCAGCGACCTCGCAGCTCCCGGTGAACGTGCTGCCATACGCAGTGCCACCGCCGCCCGAAGAATGGGCGAAGCTCGGCGCAAGCCAGCGGCTCGCCGACGCGCGCGGGCGTTTGCAACCGCAGCTCGACACGGAGCTTTCCACTCGCGGATTCCAGCTGGGCGACGCGGCGTTCATCCGCATCTTCAAGGAGAGCGGCGAGTTCGAGCTTTGGCTGCAATCGGATGCCAGCAAGCCTTACCGGCTCTATTGCAACTACCGCATCGCGCTTTTCTCCGGCGTGCTCGGACCGAAGACGAAGGAAGGCGACATGCAGGCACCGGAGGGCTTTTACTCCGTCGCACGATCACAGCTCAATCCAGCCAGCAGCTACCATCTCGCATTCAACATTGGCTACCCAAATGAGTTCGACCGTTTTCATCAGCGCACCGGCAGCCTGATCATGGTGCATGGCAGCAACGTGAGCGTCGGCTGTTTTGCAATGACCGACCCGGTGATCGAGGAGATTTACCTCATCGTCGAGGCGGCGCTGAACCGGAGCCAGGACCGCGTGCCGGTGCATGTGTTTCCTTTTCGAATGACCGGAGAGCGGCTGGCGGCCGCACGCCTGTCGGATGCCCCATGGCTCGGCTTCTGGGAGCATCTGAAGGAAGGTCACAATGCCTTCGAGACAGACAAGCTGCCGCCCCGCATGTCCGTCCGCGAGGGGAGTTATGTGATCATGCCGTGACAGCGGGCGAGGAAGCGAAGCCCTCGGTCTGCGGCAGCCTGTTGCCGCTATCCCTGCTGCGAGCGACGGCAGGCCGCGCAACTGACGAATACCAAGCGGCCCAAGCGATGTGCGCGCGCCCGCGCACCGGGTCAGCGCTTGAGCAACCAAGCGATGAGGTCATTGAATGCAGCCGCCGGAATCGTCTGACCAAACGTCGGCGGCATCAGTGACCGCGGCATGTCGATGTCTTGGACGATGTCACCTCTGGAGATGCGCTGCTCGTTCCCTGCGGCATCCACGAGAATAGTCACCTGTCCCACTTCTCCCCGCACAAAACCTGTGACGGAGCTGCCATCGCGCAGCTTCATTTGATGCAGATGAAAGTGAGCGTCCACGTTGCGGTTCGTGTCGAGGACATCCTCGATCACTCTCTCTGCCCCGCGATGGCCGATGCCATCGAGCTGCGGGCCGATGAGTCCGCCCTTGCCGCCCAGCGAGTGGCATACGGCGCAGTTGGTGGTGAAGAGCGCCTCGCCTTTGGTGATGTCAGGTCTTGCGTTGGCGAATGCGCTGATGCGCTGTTTGATGAGGGCGTCGATCTCGGGCTGCGGTTTGGCTTGGGTGATGGTCGCAGGCTGCGGGAGGAATGCGGCCAGTTTGTCGCGCAAACCAACGGGCGCGGTGGTGCGCAGAATAGCGGCGAGTGTCTTGAGATTCTTCCGGCGTGTGTCGGCGGCGCTGAAGGTTTCCGTGCTCAGCACGCTTTGCTCGAAGCGCCCGACGCCGAGCCAGGCGTAGGCGGTGCCGTCGTCGCTATCGATGATTTCGAGGCGCACGGGCTTGCCTTGTATGGAGGTGAGGTCCCACTCGATGCGCTGGCAGGTGTCGGTGCGCGGGGGGGAGGCTTGGTGGAGAACTTGGGGCGGACTTAACGGAGTGATAGGCGGAGATGATGGGGCGGCTATGAGGCGGACGAGATTTTTTTGATTGGCTCCGGTCTTTGGAAAACCTTGATGACCGCAGAGCCAGAAGCTGAGTATGTCGGGCGCGGCGAAGGTCTGGCTGCGGAGGATGCCGGTGAGTTTTTCGGGGGCTTTGAGGCTGGAGTTCAGACTGCTGATGACGCTGATGGTTTTGCCGTCGGAGCATTTGCGGTCTTGGAGGCACCAGGGCGATTCTGATTTTGAGGAGGCGGGATGGGAATGATGGGACCAAGGGGAGGCATGAGACTGATCATAGGCGAGGAGTGAGTCGGCGAGATCGGTGGCCCAGGTGAGCAATGAGGGCGTCGGTTTGCTGCCGCGCTCGAGGAGGGCGTTGTGGATGGCTTCGAGGGCATCGATTTGCGACGGCATCGAAGTCTTCGTCTGCTGGCGCGCGCTGGTGATGACGGTCCCGAGTGTCGTCTCATCCGCATAACGAGCGATGTGATTCCATGTGGCGGCATCGCCTTCGATTCCTTTGCCCAGCCGCGCCATGAGGAAGGACGCGGCATCGGCGTTGGGCACGGCTTTCATCACGTTGACGAACCAGGGCTTCGCGAGTGTTTCATCATTGTGCGCCTTCAAGCTGGCGATGATGCCAGGCTGCGAAAGGTAGTCGCGAATCAAGACGCGCAAAGAATGCAGCGAGGATGCATTGCCGGGGCGAAGCCACGGATCATCCGCTTTGGGATCATTGGCATCGGACATCTCATCACACATTCTGATGACATCGGCGACGGCGAAGGCCCGCCAGATTTCACCGCCCTTCAAGTAGTCAGAGCGATTGAAGAGAACCGTGCAAGCCGCGCGCAGGGCGAGGTCGCCGTTGTGATCAAAGATGCGATGCAGCGCAAACTTCTCCCAGGGGTGAAGCTCTTGATTGCTGCCAATGACCTGTGCGGCATGAGCCATGAGCAGCCCAAACTTGGTGTCTTCAGAGTTGCCTTCACTGGCATCGTTTTCATCCACCAACCATGCGCCTCTGGAGAGCAACCCCCGGTTCACCGCGAAGGGCACATAACGCTCACCGAGGTATGAACAGGCCCAGAGTGCATGAGCCGTGGAAAGATTGGCCTTGGTTGTTATCCCTCTTTGTGGTGCGTCCTGCGGAAGCTGATCATCGGCTGGATAGTTGTCCGGGCGGTGATCACCCATTGGCTGAATCTTTTTTCCGTCATCGTCGAGGAGATTCAAAAACGCGGGCACCCATTCCTTGGTTCCTCGTTGTTTCACTTCTCTGAGAGCGAGGTGGCGGCGGGTGAGATTTGAATTGCCCAGCTCAGCAGCCAAGGCCTCGGGATTCATCGCGGCGAAATTGGAGTTCAGCTTTGCTGTCTCCTTTTTCACCACCCGCCAAATCCTCCCACGCTCCTTGTCCCGCCCCGGATGATCGAGAGGGACTTCGTAGTGGCCGATGATCTTGTTGTAGAAGTCGGCGATGTAGAGGGCGTTGTCGGGTCCGAGCTGGAGATCGACGGGACGGAACCAGGGGTCGCCGCTGGTGATGAAGTCGGGCTGCTCGGTGGCTTTGGGCGTGCTGCCGGTGAAGGTGATGCGGTCGTGATTGACCTTCGAGGTGACGCAGTTGCCCAGAAACATGTGGTCGTCCCACTCCCTGCCCCAAATGCCGCCGTCGATGTAGATGATGCCGCAGATGCCGGTGCTGCCGTGGCTGTGCTCGCACATGTTCGGCGCGTGGCCGAGGCCGTCGTGTGGCTTGCCGAAGCTGGGATAGTGCGCGCCGCGTATAAGCTGGGTGATGGGGTTGCTATGGCAGTCTGCGCTGTAGAGATTCCCGTAGCGGTCCCAACAGAGGCCGAAGGGGTTGACCTGGCCCGCAGAGTAAAGCTCGACTGCGGAGCCATCGGGGCGGAAGCGGAAGACGTTGCCGCTGTGCAGATCCAGGGTTCCCGGTTGCTGGTTCCTGGTTCCCGGTTGGCGATGCGTGGGAAGCACTTGGAGATGCGAGGTGTTGTTGAAGCCGTGCGTGGCATACACCCAACCGTCGAGGCCGAGACGGAAGCTGCTGCACATGCCGTGCGTGTCTTTCTCGTAGCCGAGCGGGCCGAAGAGAACTTCGCGGAGATCGCATTTCCCGTCGCCATCGGTATCGGCGAAGTACCAAATGTTCGGGATGCTCCAGGCGATGCAGCCGCCTTTGTGCGCGGGCTTGTGCCACGGCAGCACGCCGGTGGGAATGTTCAGGCCGTCGGCGAAGTCGGTGACCTTGTCGGCGGTTCCGTCGCCGTCGGTGTCTTCGAGTATCTTGATGGCATCGCGGCTGCCTTTGACATGCGAGCCTTGCGCGTCGGACCAGCGATCCTTCGCAGCCGCATACGGATACTCGACGGTGGATGAAACCCACAGCCGGCCCCGCGCGTCGAAGGCCATGTTGATCGGCTTGTTGATCATCGGCTCGCTGGCGAAGAGCTGCACGGAGAAGCCGGGTGGCGCACGGAGCATTGTCTGCTCCTGCTGCGCCGTGAGCGCGTCTGTTTCACGAACGAGCCGAAGTTTATCCTCAGCAGCGTGGGCGCTGCCGAGAGCGATCAGCCATGCAACCATCGACCGCATCGCGCAAGAAAGGATGGCTCAGCGGGCAGACGCGGTGGCGACGGGCCTGAGCGGCTGACCGGCGGAATCGATGACTTTAACGGTGACGAAGAACAGGACGTTCTTCCTCTCAACTTGGGTGATCTTCTCCTGCCAGAGTCGTCCAATGATGGGCAAGTCGCCGAGAAGCGGAACCTTGTCGGTAATCTGGCTTTTTTTCTCCGAGAGCACGCCGCCGAGGATGACGGTGGAGCCATCCCAGACGAGCACGGCTGTCGAAAGCTTGTTGGTGCGGAACACGGGTTGAAGGATGGGATTATCAACTGTGAAAGGTGTGCTGGAGCTGGTGTAAGCGAAGGCTACAGGATCAAAGTTCAGGGAATTGGTGCTGTTCTGAATATCCGAACCGTAATCGATGAACCCCTCGAACTCGGTGGTTGACGGAGCGAGGGTGAGCTCGACTTGCCGTCCGTCTTCACTGACGACCGCCTCGACCTCCAACAGCGAGCCGACCTTGCGCACCTCGAAATTGGTAGGCGTAGTGGGCGTGATGGGCACATTTGCTGAGGCGGTCGCGGAGCTGGTAAGGGCGCCATTGAGGAATGTGGAACCTGTGGAGGAGCCGACGGTCTGCGGGATCTGCGGAGGATCGAACTCGGTCGGATACGGAAACTCCTTCACCATTTCGATCTCGGTTTTGACACCGCTTTTCATGATGATGGAGGGCACTGAAACCAAGTCAGTGCCTTTCTTCTGGCTGATAGCTTGCGCCAAAAGTTGGAATTGCGGATCGGTAAAGGCACCCAACAACTGAAAGGACACGGGGGAAATCGAGTTGACGGGCGGCGTGTTTGAATTGGTCAGGAGAGAGTCGATGCTAGGTGTCCCGAGGATCGCGCCGGAGGGCTGGAGGCCATTGGTGGTGGAGTTCACGCCCGGAATGAACAACGTGGGACTGGCTGACCCGCCAGACACGAAGGCGCGGTCGGACCCCGGGATGTTTGCCGCGCCGAAGCCGATGTCCGTGGCGAATTCATCGAAGTTCTTCTGGTTCACCTCCATCAGCTTCACGGAGACGATCACCTGCTTTGGCGCGCTGGTTGATGCCTGATCTACGAGCATGTCCACGATGGCGAGGTTGTCAGGCGTGTTGCGGACGAAGAGGCTGTTCGTGGTAGGCACATAGGCGGCTGAGGCACCCTCGATGAAGGTGACGCCGCGTGATTCGAGGAATTCCTTTGCCCCCATGCGCCGCACTCCGAGCCCTGCTCCGCCCGCAGGCTGCTTCGCAAACGGATCGGCGGGAGCCGCGCCGCCGGCCGGGGCCGCATCTCCGACAAAGGAGTTCTGGATGAAGTTCGGCGGGACGCGGTAGGTCTTCGGGATAAGCTGCGTGGAATTCTCGGTGAGCGAGATGATGGTGACGGCCCGATCTTCGACGCGATACGCAGCACCGGCTTTCTCGGTGGCGTAGCGGAGCACATCCTCCATCGGGACATGCTCGAGATAGAGGCTGATGAGCTTAGCCGAGGATTCGGGCGGAACGTTCATCACAAAATCAACACCGCGGCCTTTTGGATCGAGGTCGCGGCTGCGCACGCGGATGTATTCAATCACCTCTTCAAGCGTCGCTCCGGAGAAATCAACTTTCGGCACGATCATGGTGCGCAGCTTCTGGTTAATGGCGTCGCGGCCGGAGCGCGCGTTGGCGGCCGGGCTGTTCCCAGACGCGAAGAGTCCGCTCATGTCCGCGGACGTGGGCGGGATTTGCTGCTCCCATTGACCATCCACGGCGCTCAGTAGCTTGGCGCGGGTATGATCGCGGGCGGATTCAAAATACTCGGCCTTCTTCTGCTCCACCCGCTCCATGCCACGGCGTGCGCTCTTGTTGTAGGGGTCGAGGCGGAGAACTTCTTGATAAACGGTGGAGGCGCGGTCGTAGTCGCCGATCTCCAGAGCTGAGTTTGCGAGTTCCAGACGCCGTTCGACATCCTTCACCGTGGTGATGTGCTGGGGTGTGAGCGCTCTTGGGAAGCGGTCTGGATCTTGAAACTCCTTGCGAAGCCTCACCGCGTCTGCGTATCCGGGGTTCACATCGGGGGCGAGAATGTTATCGAGAAGTGTCGTGGCCTCTGCGTAGCGCCCCTCCGCCATCAACTGGCGCGCGCGCTGACAGCTCGCCGCGCTAAAACCAGCCCGAGCGTGGTCACGGGCAGGTGCCGCAATCGCTGCCTTTGGCAGAGACTGATATACTTGGGAATAGGCATTCACCGCCTCTTCAAACTTCCCCGCCTGGAAAAGGCCGTCGGCCTCGGTAAGCCGCGCCCCGGCCTCGCGCACGAGAACTTCGCGCCGTCTGACTTCGTTCCGCGCAAGGCTGCTGACATCAGCGGCCGGGGATGGCAGGGCCGCGAGCGATAGGACTGCGAGGACCATGGCGCTCTGCAAAAATTGAGCCGTCCTAAAACCACTCGGGCAACGAATTGACTTATGTGCTGCCTGTGCGGGACGCATTCCGGGTGAAAAAGAGATTGGGAGTCGGATTCTGACCCAAAACGACTGTTTGCCCAAGCTAATTCTCGCGGCGTCTTCAACTTTGTCGTCGTTCTCGCGGGACTACATGACATGAAGGCGAAGTCCTTTTGAAATCCGTTCATCACCGACGGAGACTGCGAACCCTATTTTCCCCCGTTGATGCCAACCAGCCGCTTCTTGTTCTTCAGCGTTCGTTTGATCGTTCGACTTCCCCAGCTTGCCGGGGTCCTACTCGTCTTTCTGTCCTCTCAAAGAGAAGCAGCGGCTCAGATTGGAAACATCCCGGAGTTGCAGAGATTCCTAAACGGACCGGTGCCTGACGTGCCCGCCATCCCACCGACCTCGAGGCAGGGGGAGAAAGGTGTTTTTGAGGCAAAGCCGGGCCCTTGGGGCAGGCTGAAAAGCTTCTACATTTACATCGAGGCACCAAAAAAAATGGTGGACGATTATCCCCTTCCGTTTTCAAAGCCGAGATGGACTTTCCCAGAGTCTGAGGTTGCTGCGCTGGCCGGATTGTTTGAGCGGGCTGGTCTTTCTGAGGGGATGTCCCGCGGCCTGTTGAATGCGGCGCACTGGACGAGGGACAGCGGCATGGTGAACTTGTTCCCGTCCGTGAGCGACATTGAGTCGATGACGCCTGCGGCGCGCCAGATCATTTATAAGGAGCTGGCGAGATATCCAACCAACGAGTTCCATGCGGATCCGGTTTTGATGACGACCGACACTGCTGAGGAATGGTTCCACTCGAGCAAGCTGCGGCCTGAGCTGATCGCGAAGATTTCCGAGCTGAGCTACCTCCGCGGTGAGTGCCTGGCCTTCAGCGATGTCCAGCTGATGATCGGACTGGCACAGTCTGACTCCGAGGCGCGCTTGATCTTCAAGTCTTTCACGCGCACCCGCTGCCTGATGGTGCAGATGGTGGTGGATGACCAAACGGATCTCCCCGCGCTGCTCGATTATTGGAGCGTCGGCGTCGGCGGGTTACGAAAGGACATCGAACCCATCGTCCAGTCCATCATTGATGTCGATGGCGTGGACTCGCTGGGCCTGACACACATCATCCCAGCTTTGCCGCGCAAGCTCCTCTACACGTACCCAGGCAGTGAGTTCGCTCGCCACGGACTCCTGCCGGACTGCCATTGGACGTCGCTGAATTTTTTCAATTATGAACCTCATGAGTACCTGCTCGACGCCAAGCTGGCCACGAGCGCGGTCGTTGAGAAATTTCAGCCCGTGGACGGCCCCTATCGCTATGGAGACATCCTGTTCTTTGTCGACTCGAACAAAGGGGATGCATTTCACTCCTGCGTTCACCTCGCCGACGATTTGGTGTTCACCAAGAATGGCCGAAACGCATTCTCACCATGGGTGATCATGAGAATCGCAGATGTCGAAAAAATCTATCTCCATGACCGAAACGGCCGCATTCAAGCCTATCGCCACCGGTTTGAGGCAGAGCGTCGAGCAGAGAAGTAAAATCGGCGGAAACCGCCCGGCATTAAGAGAACTCAGCCGCCACTTCGACCTCCACCAAGGCACCGAGCGGCAGTCCTGCCACCTGCACGGTGGAGCGCGCTGGCTTATGGCCGGCAAACTCTGCCTCGTAGATGGCATTCACCTTCGGAAAATCCGCCATGGTCTGGAGAAACACGGTGGCCTTCACGACATGCTCAAGGCCGATGCCCTCCGCCGCGAGCACAGCGCGGATGTTTCTGAAGACTTGGCGGACCTGCCCATCAATCTCAGGTGCCTCGATTTTGCCGCTGGCCGGATCGATGGGAATCTGGCCGGAGCAGAAGAGCAGACTGCCAGAACGGACAGCTTGGGAATAGGGGCCGACAGCCGCTGGTGCATGAGGCGTGGAAACGATTTTCATTTGGGCGGGTAGGTGGTGGTTTGGAATTAGCGCGCCCCGAGACGAGGAGCGCTGCACGCATCGGTGTAGAATTTGTTGCCGACGCCGGTCGGAAGGCCGAGTTCCTGACAGAGCGCCCATAACGCGGCCTTGTCGATGTATTCAGGCGTGCCGCCCGGAGATTCCACCCAGCGATTGCAGCCAAAACACATTTCAAAAACGGCCGCCACCTTGCCGGCCCTGTCATAGAAGACAAAGGCATGGTGCGGCTTGTAACACGGTGTGCGGTCCTGCCGCGGCTGTGAAACCGTGAGGGCGTCCAGCAGCTTCTCTATCTGCGACCCGCTCAGCTTTTCTCCGCGCGGATTCATCACTCCGTTGTGCATGCGGCCGTTGATAAAAAATGAGGACTGCTGCTCGGCTGTGTAGTCGTAGCAATAAGCCCGCACTTCGGAGAAGGGCACTCCCGGCCAATTCACCCGCGTGCCGGGCTTCGGAGAAGCCGGGGCGAACACTTGGGTGTAAACACACGACGACAACACGAGGAGTGCGATGGAGACGGCTGAGGCGGAGAACAAAACGCGGTGATTCATCGGTCCATCGGTGAATCCGCATGAAGCCGACGTCAATGATGAGATGCGGGCCTTGCGCGAAGATCTGAATGCTCGGATTGGATTCCATTCGAAGCTGCCTGCGTTTCCCATGTCGGAATGTGATCCCCGTTTGACCACTTCGCCAGCCCGCACATGCTTGATCCCTCCAATGCCACTGAATCTCGTCCGCTTCAAACACGCCCGCTTTTCGGCGCGATTTCCCGATTCGTTTCGCTATTCGCGCTCGCATTACTGGATGGCACCGGTCGATGGGGGGGATGGCCTCTGGCGTGTGGGCTTCACGAAGTTTGCCACGCGGATGCTCGGAGAGTTGGTCGATTGCGAATGGAAGAAGAAAGCCGGTGAGGCCGTGGCGCCTGGTGACAACATCGGCTGGGTCGAAGGGTTCAAGGCGGCGAGCGATGTCTATTGCGTGATGAGTGGGCAGTTCACCAGCGGCAATCCCGCGCTCGATGAAGACGCCTGCATCATCCGCACCGATCCGTACGAACTCGGCTGGCTCTACTCTGTGACCGGCGTGCCCGAGACTGATTCACTGGATGTTCATGGCTACGTCGAGCTTCTAACGCGCACGATCGAAAAGATGGCCGAAACCACACACGCCGACTACGCGCCGAACGCCGACGAAACGGAAAAGTAATTTTTTGCATCCTCAAGGTCGTTTTGCAGCGATCCCATCGTTCTCTGCCTTCACATGCCTCAACGCGCCAAATACATCATGATCGGCGGCTTTCTAGGAGCCGGTAAGACCACCTCGGTCCTTCGTCTGGCCCGGTATCTCACTGACCAAGGCAAGCGCGTCGGCATCATCATGAACGATCAGGGAGCCGGTCTCGTTGATACCGCGCTTGCGACGGCGCACCAGTTTCCCACCGAGGAAATCTCGGGCGGCTGTTTTTGCTGTCGCTTCAATTCGCTCATCGAAGCCGCGCAAAACCTCACAGAGGACACACGTCCTGACGTCATCATATCCGAGCCGGTCGGAAGCTGCACGGATTTGGTAGCCACCGTGAGTTTGCCACTCCAGCAAATCTATGGCGAGAAATACGACATCGCGCCCCTGTCCGTTGTCGTCGATCCCATCCGCGCGCGCCGCGTGCTCGGACTCGACGCCGGAAAAAAATTCTCCGCAAACGTCACCTACATCTACAAGAAGCAGCTTGAGGAAGCCGGCGTCATCGTGATCAACAAGACCGACCTTGTCACTGCCGAGGAGCTTCAGGAACTCAGCGACGCTTTGGAGAAGATCTATCTCAACGCCAGAGTCATCCGCGTGGCCGCACGGCACGGACACAACCTGCCGACGTGGTTCGATCACATTGGCACCCATTCCATGCGATCCACGCCGACGATGGAAGTGGACTATCAGCGCTACGGCGAAGGGGAGGCGCTGCTCGGCTGGCTCAACGTCAGCGCCAGGCTCGAAGAACTCGAGGGCAACGAATTTGACGGCAACTCGCTCCTCCAAAACATCGCCGCCGACCTCCGCGCACAGCTCGCCGAACAAGGAGCAGAGATCGCGCACTTGAAAATGATTCTTTCCGCAGATCCCTCCGGACTTGAACTCGCCGCAATCAACACCACCCGCACCGAGCAGGCGGCCGAACTCAGCCACACGCTCGCTGATCCAATCGACAGCGGTGAGCTTCTCATCAACCTCCGGGCCGAGGCCGCCCCTGAAGCACTCGACACCGCCGTCAGTTCAGCACTCGCGAAATTGGAGTCGAAAAACATTCGATCCCACATCACTCACGCCGAACACTTTCGGCCTGGCCAGCCCGTTCCTACCCATCGCCTCGTGTCGGGATCTCCTTGAATTTGGGGCTGCTCAATCGCTCGGTTTTGGCAAAGTGGAAAGGAGTGGCGGTAAATACTTCGCAATTACCTTGACTAGTTTTCAAAAAATCAGTTTAATGAACTCGAAATTCAAAAAGGAGGACCCGCAACATGAATGCTGAACCCACCCCCAAGCGCATCGCAACAAGGCGGCGTAAAGGTATCGCGTTAGTAACGGTGCTCGCCATGATGGCGCTCATCACTATCATCGTCATGGCCTTCCTGACGTCGACGGATTCCGAATTGCAAGCCACTCAGATCTCAGCAAACGGAGAAACTGCTCGTCAGCTGGCGGAGAACGCCCCGGCCGTTGTAGTGGGTCAAATACAAGCTGGGAGCAGACAGGTGTTGGGGAATGGGGCAACGCGTGAGTTCCATGCCACACAACCAGGCGTCGTGCGGCAGTACCTCGACACCGGCGCCCTCTACGCGGGTTACAAATTGTATTCGGATTCCGAAATGGTCGTCACGGCGGTCGGAGTGACGGGGGAGAGAGCGCTTAGCAATGATGCCCCCCCAGGTAATTGGAAAGAAGACCCTGCCCGATATGTTGACTTGAACGAACCCGTGGTCCGCGCCAAGGCCGGAAGTGCCGTCCCGTCCGTGTTCTTCCCTGTCGTGGATCCGCGCGCTGCTCACAATAACGGAGCCACTGCAGAAAATGATGTTGTCGAAGGCTTCGAGTACTTTGATGCTGTCAATTTGGGGAGAGGTTCTGGAATCGATGGAGTTGTTACGTCGGCCGATGCCGGCGGAGATCCCAATAGCATGAGGCTGCCCATGCCTGTGGAATGGCTTTATGTCCTGAAGAATGGACACATGGGATCACTGGACGCCGCGCAAAAATTTCAGCCCGTAGGCAACAGGGCGGACGGCACTCCTAGTGAGGCAAATCCGATCATTGGCCGCATCGCCTTTTGGACTGATGATGAGTCGTGCAAGGTAAACATCAACACGGCCTCTGAACCCGCATATTGGGCACCCCCCTTCTTTTTCCATCAGCGCGACAGCGGGTTTAATGATGCACCCCCAGTACAGTTTGAGTATCAACGCTATCCGGGGCATCCTGCCACAGTTGCTTTGAGTTCCATCCTCTATCCAAACCAAGATCTGGATACTTACGGCCTTGACGAAAAAGCGGTCGAGAGTGTGCTCTCGTTTCGCGAGAGCATCTATGCTCTCGCCCCCAAGATCAACAATGGTGGCTCCAGGGGCGGATCCCTCCCGTTCGACCCGGATGATTTGGTGGACAAGTCAGCGCCCCCCATTGCTTTGGCGAACATCAGTGCGGCTATGGCCGAGCGCTTGTATGTCTCGTTAGATGAACTGCGGTTCGCAGACACGATGAGCGGCAACAAACGACTGCCTAATGCATTGATGAGCCCTTCAGGCAGCGCCCTTCTAAGCCCGGCAAAGCTCGAGCAGTCCCGCTTTTTCCTCACTGCGAACAGCCGGGCACCGGAGTTCAGCATTTTTGGGGTGCCACGGATCGCCATGTGGCCCATCCCGGTTTTGTCCAACTCGGGGCCGTTGGGAGAAAACCAGACCATCCACGACAAGCTGATAAGATTCTGTGCCACGATCAAAGGCACCTCAGCAGCGCCAGGGGCGCTCTATGCGTTTCAGAGGCAGGATGCCCACAGTCAATTGGTGGACATCAAGCTGCCGCGAAACGACCAGTTGCTCAATTACTTATACAAGATGATGGGCAAAGTCTGGCCGGGAGCCGCGTCGGGCGGCGGCAGCAGCTTCTTGGTGAAGTATGGAGAAGATGACACGAGACAAATCGCCGTGCAGATCTTCGACTACATTCGCTGCATCAATCTTTATGACAGTGCGCTCTCTCTTGAGGGGAAAGAGATTGTCGCCAAGGCCAACCCTAGTGGAGACCAGAACAATTTGAGGGATTACACGGATGCAGTCCTCAACAAGGGTGGAACGTTGGCTGGTAATCCCACTGGGCTTTACGAGGAGCGCGACCGCATCCGCGCCCAGAAGAAATTCATAACCTACACCGAGCCCCACTATCGTACTCGGCGGACCAATCAACGCACGGGGGATACAAGCCACGCTGCCGAAATTCCAGATGTTGATGCGGTTCAGAACGGTTACCCAGGGCACGGGCAGGTGAGTCCATCCCGCTGGAACGTTCATGGGATGGATTATAAAGGGTTCGGCCGATCCGTCACCTTTTCTGAGGTGGGCCTTCACTTCATCTGCACGGCCGACGGACGGAATGATTTCGGTAGTTTTGAGACTTGGGCGGATAGCTCCTATCAGGCAAAAAGTGGTGTGAAAAGCGGTGGCCGAAGCGCCCCGAAAACAACCTTTCCGGACGATTACGAGCCGACGAAGACCTATAAGGTCCCCACCAAAGGATATCCCAACGCTGCCCCCAAGCAGCCCGAGTATTGGTATTCCAATTATCCCCCATTCCCCCGCGTGGGCGATGGAAATATAGCAAATGTGTATGGTATTGAGTGGAACGACAGAAATGGGCGAAGCCCAAAAAACCCAGCTAACCATCCAGGGCTGGACCCTGCAAATTGGAATGGAAGTCTGGACGACAACACGCCTCTCAAGGAAACCGAAAAGCGAATTCAATGCATGCTCCAGATCGAACTTTTCTGCCCTGCGTTGGGATGGACAGGAATCGATCCCGAATACACTTTGGTGCTGTCTGGCGATCAGGTAGCCGGCATCGAGATTGAAGGGCAGGCCGTGTTCAGCACCACGGCCGACATGCCCATCAAAAGTGGTCGGGCCACATACAGCGTGGAAAATTTCACCGGGTTGGCCCAGCGGGTTGGGGGCTCGGCCAGCACCCGCAATATGGTTGCGGACCGAAGAGCAAAACCGATCGGTCGAATGACAGACCCCCTTTACGACAGCACCTCGTCCTCTCAAATTCACGGCCAGCTGATCAACATGGATTTCATCAGCAATTACAAGACAGTGAACCGGGAGGAGTTTCGGTTCGAGGTGAAAGCTCCCTTGAAAATAAAGGTATACGACACTCACGACTGGAAAAGTCGCGAGCCGATTCAGGAAATTGAACTGAATTTTCCGGGTGGAGAGCAGGTCGCTCCCACACCCTCCTTGGTCAATGTGTCCTCCCCTTATCGGATCAACGTGAATCAAACCACGGGCGACATCGACACTTGGAATGCCCTTCAAGCGCCACGCTCATGGAGTTTCAGCTTCGGTGGAGTGATCGGTCGCTTCAATGGAAGCGCCGCAGGATATATAAACAATCCGAATTCGGTCACGCTGAACAATGGCACCCTCGGGATCGGCGGAAGATTGCGCTCTGCATCGTTTGGAACTATCCCCGGCGGGGCTCACACCACCACTGCGTTTGGATTGCCTCTACAATATTATCAAAAAGACAACAATGGAGTCGCCGCCGTCACTTCAATGAGCCATATGGCCCAACTTATCTACGGCATCGCGATAACAGGCAACACCTTTTATCGAGTGGGCGGCATCAAGATTGATCGTTCAGTGTTGAACACGCCCGACGAAGCTGTTCGAAATTTTGGTTACGATGTGGTTCGGTCAATGATTCCACGATACGGTGACTACCGCCTCATGGCGGCAAGAAGATACCCTCCAGAAGAACAGTGGGTGGCTCATCCGATGTGGCAGATCGGTGATAATGATGTCGTCCTTGCCCACAACATTTCAGGGTATCGCTCAGACGGAGATCCAGGATTCGATCGAAGCGGCAGCGTCGAGGCCGCCAATGACGCCAAGTACAGACTGACCGCCGGCGCAGCCTATTTGAACCATCAAGAGCCAGACATGCCCCACAACGAGGAATCGATGAAGGCAACCAACCGTTATCGCGACTGGGATAACGGCATTAGCAACGCCCGCGACGGGGCATACATCAACAAGCCTGATGAAGGGAATTTTTCAAAGTTTCCCTTCTGGATCGATAACGCCGTACGCTGGGTGCGAAACGGGTACCTATACGACTCTGCCGAGAGTTCGGGTGGGTCACCCAGCTTTTTCACTCCGAATCGAATGGTGTCCTCGGCCGGGATGATGGGGTCACTCCCAACCGGAGTGTGGGGGAGCAAGTCCCCTCCATCAGCTCCTGACATGGCTCGGAACGGAGTTGCTTGGCGCACCTTGCTATTCCGCCCGCACACTCCACCCGTCAATTCCACGCCCACACCCGTAGAGGACAGTGCCACTCACCCGGGTGCCCTGTCTCCGGCAGATCACTTCCTGATGGACCTGTTCTGCATGCCGGTCGTGGAGCCGTATGCCATTAGCGAGCCTCTGTCACAGGCAGGGAAGGTTAACGTAAACTACCAGATCCTACCGTTCACTCATATCAAGCGCGCTACGGGGCTTCATGCGGTTTTGAAAGGGGAATTGATGGCGGCGATCAAACGTGATGATGCCCCCTTCTACAAGACCCGGCCAAACAACAACAGCAAATGGCCGCCGTCTTACTGGTCAGAAAAAGCGGCGGATACCAACGGGGCCAACGCTGCCGCAAAGACGCTGCGGAATTTTTACCGCAAAATCGATGCCAACGAAACCCTGAAGGAACTCGATGACCGGTTCAGTCTGGCGAGCGGAACAGCCGGCAAGGAAGGGCTCCTCCGCTCAGCCAGCCAGTTCTGCGAGATATTTTTGATTCCGAAGGACGCACCGGCCACCGTGCCTACATATGCCAACATGAATGTGTTGAAGCCAACCATCGCGACTGACCGAAAGGGAAAGATGAACACCTTTTGGGACACCCACAGTTTGACGGGCGACAACCTCCGTGAACGACCTTATGCGAACATTTACAGCAGGATCACCACCCGCACGAACACCTTCCGCGTGTTCGTGCGCGCCCAAACGGTTCAAAAAGCCAGATCGGCCGGACCTGACACGATCGATCTGACGAGAGACAGAATCACCGGCGAGTACCGCGGATCGAGGTTGCTTGAGCGATCCATTGATCCGGCCGCGGCCGCGCCGATTCCGGATTATGCTGGAATCTCGGACCCCTATGCATCGACCCCGCTTGAAGAATTCTATCGTTTCCGGGTTTTGGAATCAAAGCGCTTTGACCCATAATCCTTTATCCATCAATCACAAACCAATCGAATCATGAAGACTTGGTCGCTTCACAAAAGATCCGTCCACCCTTCTACGTCGCCAGTTCACGCGAGGCGAGGCGGATTTTCGTTGGTCGAGGTGCTGATGGCAATAGGCATTGTGGCGATCAGCGTGCTCACCGTCGTCGGCCTCTTGCCTCACGGGTTGGAAGTATCAAGGCAAACGGCGGACATTGCCTACAAAACGAGGATCTTCCAACAGATTGCCAGTGAGTATCAAGCGATGCCTTGGAATGTCGCCACCGGAGATGCGTCCAGGTCCATTCGGCGAGAATTTGACTACCAAGGCGCTGCTGTGAGGGCGGGTGTGGAATCTGTTCCCACATACATTGCGGAGGCCGAGGTGGTTGACGGGGCCGTCACGCTTCCAACAACGGGTGGCGGCTTGGCGAACGACAATCTGCGCAGATTGGTTGTTCGCATCGCTACCAGTTCAGATCCTCGCTTCACTTTCAACGATTCCGTCAAATCCAAGTTAGTCAGCGTTTACTCGACCCTCTTGGCAAGGTCCAATTAGCACCTCTCCTTCGCTGCGACTCTGTCGCCGTAACCACATGCGCCCCCCTGATCATTCAAATCGCACCAGCAACACCGATCTCCGCGGCTTTTCGCTCGTTGAAGTGATGGTTTCAATGTCCATCCTTTCGATTCTACTTCTGGTGATCGCACAGCTTGTCTCCCTCACACAAAAAACATGGACGCGCTCCAACGCCCGCATATCGCAGTTCCGAGAGGTGAGGTTTGCCTTTGACCTGATCACCAAGAACCTCAGTCAAGCCACCTTGGGCAGCTACCTGATGGACGAACGCGAAAATCCAAACGACCCAACGAGTCCCATCGCCACCTATCGGAGGAAATCAGACCTTCAGTTCGTTTGCGGGCAGGCATCCGATCTCCTTCCGGGCGTGCCCGACACGTCAGGTCACGCGGTGTTTTTCCAGGCACCTCTCGGCGTGATTGGAGATCCCGCTAACGCTGGACTCACCAACCTCCTGTGCGGCAGAGGCTACTTCGTCCAATACGGCAGCGATGAGAGTTTTCGGCCCGGCTTTCTGCCGGATGAAGGCGTCAAGAACCGTTTCCGGGTCATGGAGTACTCGCCCTATGCGGAGAGCAATTCAGTTTACTCCCCTTCTGCGGGAGGGTGGTTTGCCGACGCCGGGAAAGAGCTTGATAAGGATGATGAGGCGAGTGGTACTTCGACGACACGGGGCCTGACCAGGCCCATCGCTGACAACATCATTCTGCTCCTGCTGTCTCCGCGTCTGAAGGACGCTGCAGATGAAGGCGGGGACGTATCGATAGCCCAAAAGTTCGCGTTTGACTCGAAGCAAATCACCAACGCCCTCACCACGCAATATCCGACGGCGCAAGGCACTCAGAACGTATTGCCGCCGCTGGTGCGTGTGGTCATGGTGGCCATCGACGAGTCATCTGCGGAGAAGCTGGCACTGGCTGACAAACTAAGCGAGTTGGTCAAATCATCAGGTGCGTCATTCAATTCGGCTACGGAGATCGATCGCGACATCGGCACTCTGGAGGAGTCTTTAAGAGCACAGCGTCTCAATTACCGCGTTTTCTCCACAATCTTGGCGCTCGGTGACAATCGCTGACCAACCCTCCATCTCCATGAACATCCTTCCGCCGTCAGAGGAAAAAGTCCCTTACCGCCATTCCCATGCCGCCGGTTTTTCGTTGGTTGAGATTCTAGCTGTCATTGTTGTCATCGGCCTACTCGTCTCCGCCGCGTTGCCGGGAATGTTCTCCGTTCTTCGCGCGACCAAACTTACTTCGTCGGGCGAAATCGTCCTCAGCCGCATTGCGCAAGCCCAACAGCTTGCGCAGACCCTTAACTCACCTGTCGAACTGAGGTTCTACACATACACACCACCTGACCAGCCGGGAGCCAAGGGCGCGTATCGCGCAGTGCAATTGATCGATCCAGAGTATGCGGACCCAACCGGCACGGGCGGGGTGGACTCCAAGGCCCTGTCGGAGGCACTTATACTGCCCGCCGGAATGGTCATCGCCAGCTCCAGAGAGTTGTCGCCTCTGCTACAGACTCCTGTCGGAACGGCGGGGGATTTTTTCGCCACCGATGCATCTGCCCAGTACTGCGCGCTGCATTTTTATCCAGACGGCAGCTTCAAGAAGATGACGGAAGACTCCAGCTCTGCAGGTGCTGGGGGCGTACCGGGTACCACAGGTGTTGGTGCGGTCTCGCCTGTGTTGGCTGAAAGCTACCTCACAATCGTATCGGACAGCGATGTCGATAAGGTTCCGCCGAAAAATTTTGTCTGCATTCAGTTGGACCCATATACCAGCAAGGCGCGGCTTTATCGTCCGTGATCCGGCATGCGCACTCGAGAAGGTCGTTGCTCAGGGGTTCCAAGTCTTGGCAACAAGCTCCGACTCTTGGCCCTTCAGGCCGACCGACGCGGGCACTCCATTGGCTGGAGTGAGAGTGCGGATCCATTACGGCCACTCAGAAGACGCGCAGATCGGATCCAATCCGCGCATGCTGAGCGATATGTGCTCGACCTGCCCCCTTGGTCCAGCAATTGACGGACGCTCGATTTACATTTGCGCGACGGTGCTCTGAGCAAGCGCATTGCGCTTCGCCGCCTGTTCGGCGGCCCAGGGCGGCCTAGGCTTTGGGGGTGAGGCAGTGGATCGTCTGGTTAGTCTCGGTGGGCAGGCGGTGTCGGTGAGGTAGCTTGTCGCGTCGATGCCCTGGCGGTGGCAGTTGCTGATCAGCGTATAGAACGTGGCGGCGCGCGCTCCGCTTTGCGCGTCGCCGATGAACAGCCACCGCCCTGCCGGGACAGCGGCATTTGCTAGCTAGGCGCAGCCTGACTGCGGAGCCGGAGGCATTTCTTCTTGCCGATGGCGCTGGGGCGGATGGTGTTCTCGACGAGGTTGTTGTCAATCTGCACGCGACCGTCGCCGAGTAACACGCGGAGCTTCGGCCACTGGTTGAGCGCATAGCTGAGCGCTTCGCCCGTGAGGCGTGTCGGGCGGTGTCTGTGACTTGGTCGCAGTTGTTCGAGCCGGGCGTTGATGGCCGCCATGATCGGTGCGCTGTGCTCCGCGGGGTAAATGAGCGGCTTCGAGAGTCCCCATTCTGCATCACTGAGATCTGTGTCGTAGCCGGCTGACCGGTAGGTTTTCGCTGCCATCCTGCATCAACCCGTTTTCACTGGCTACATTCTTTTGCCTGATAGGCTCTCAGGCAGCGGAAGGCATTGTAGCAGAGATGTTCGCCGTGGTTCGTTCGCAGCTCGCGGCCCGGCCTCTTCTGTTCGGGCGACTTCACTCCGAGCACGCGGAGAAGCTTGGGCCAATCATCTTTCGAGGGCGGCATCGCAATGTGAACATTCACTTTTGCAAAACCCTCCCGTATCCGGTCTTCTTGGCGCTGGTCTTGGCGTGCCTCCCCCAGACCACGGCTTTCCCGACTTCTTCCGGCGGTTCCCCAAAATCGTGATTGGTCAGATAGCGCAAGGCGACATCCATGTGGCCACGTTCGCAACTCAGTCCGTCCCCGCTCTTGAGATTGCCAGGGACCAACGGCACCGACGGCTTGTTTCCAAGCTTTCCGACAAACCAGCCATCGTCGTGATGTGCCAATCCCAGTTTTAAGCACAACTCCTTTTGATCCCAGAAGGCCGCGAGTGAGCGTGCCGGGCGCAAGCTCGGATAATTGGTTTTAACGAAAGGTAGCAGCTCCAGCCAATATCCGGCGGCTGCTCCAACGCCTGCGACTACCAGTAGCCACCCGAGCAAACCAAGCGTCCTCAGCTTTTTCATGATCAAGTACGATCAGGTCCAGATGGCATTGGCAAGGCATTACCATGGGTGCGCGACCATCATGTGGGCAAATTGGGGAATATGAAAAGAGGCGGCATTGCTGCCGCCTCTTCGTGGGTATTGAGATGGGCGAGGCGGATCACACCTTCCACTCGCCGCGATACTCGCGGGTGAGCCATTTGTCGTCGCCGCCGCTGATGAACTTGTTCGCTGCGGGATCCCATTTGATGTTTGCGCCGTGCCAGTAGCCGAAGTTCATGAGATGGCAGGCGATGGCGCTGCTGGCTCCGATGCCGACATCGCAGACGGGCTTCTCGCGTGAGCGGACGCATTTGAGGAAATCCTGAATCTGATCCTTGCTGTCGTAGAGCCTCACCTTGGCGTTGGCGAGGTGCTCGCGCTCGGCCAGCGTGTACTCGCGCTCGAGGGAGGTGCCCTTGCTCTCTTCCTTGCCCATGAATGCGTGCTTCACCTGGCCGCCGAGGATGAGCTTGAATTTGCCGCGGCCTACATGCACCTCGCCTTCGGTGCCGTAAAACGAGGCACCGGGGCTGCCGTCCGCGTGAGTGAGCACGACGCCGTTTGCATAGACGAGCTGGCAGCCGCGCATTGCGTTTTCAAAGTCGGCGGGAGGGCGGACTTCGACGGGACCGTTCTCATCCATGCCGAGGCCCCACTGCGAGATGTCGATGTGATGGGCGCCCCAGTCCGTGACCATGCCGCCGCCATACTCACGGGTCCTGCGCCAGTTCGGGAAGGTCTTGCACTCACCGCGCGGGCTGAGGTTCTCGTTATAGGGCGCCGCCGGGCCCGGCCCGCACCAGCGGTCCCAGTCGAGGCCGGGTTCCATCGGCTGCTCGGGATACGCGTTGGGCTTTGCGGGATCGCCAAAACTGGTGGTGATGGTCTTCACGTCCCCGATGACGCCGTTGCGCACCAGCTCGCAGGCGACGCGGAATTCCTTGCTGGAGCGCTGCATGGAGCCGGTCTGCAGGACGCGCTTGTGCTCCCGCGCGGCGGCCACGACGGCGAGCGCCTCGTGGATGTTGTGCGTGAGCGGCTTCTCGCAGTAAACGTCCTTGCCATGGCTGACGGCGGAGATGGTGACGATCGCGTGCCAGTGGTCCGGAGTGGCGATGCACACGGCGTCGATGTCCTTGCGCGTGGTGATCTCACGGAAATCGTTCACCGCAACGCACGACCCGCTGCTGGTGGTGTTCTTGTCCTTCGCGTAGAAATCGTCCACGCGCTTCTTTGCGGCGTTTCGGCGCGTGGTGTCCACGTCACAAACGGCCACAACCTCGACCTCAGGATACTGGAGGAATTTGCTGAGGAGACCGCCAGCCTGCTTGCCCATGCCGACAAAGCCCATGCGGATGCGCGAGCCAGGCTGTGTCTCGGCCGACCAGATGCGGGACGGTAGAATAAACGGAACCGCGATGGACGCCGAGGCGGCCTTGATGAACTGACGACGGGATGCAGGATGTGGATTCATGGGCGGAGACAAACGTCCAGGCCTGCCTGGTTTTGTCAGGCAAAAGATGGCGTTGAGTTCGACGGGCCGCGCACCAAGTTCACCGCCATGACAGCCTATGATCAGCTCCGTGAACTCGCCCGTGAGATCTCCCTTCTCAACTCCGCCACCTCGGTGCTCGGGTGGGATCAGGAGACGTACATGCCGGACAAGGGACTGGATTTTCGCGCGCGGCAGCTTTCGTATTTGAGCGGGCGCGCCCATGTGCTGGCCACAGGAAAGAAGTTTCGTACCACGCTGGAGAAGGCGGAGAAGGAAAGGCGGCCGCTGGACTCGACGGAGGCGGCAAACATCCGCGTGATGCGGGAGGAGCTTGAGCGCGCGATCCGCATCCCGACGCGGCTGGTGGAGGAGGAAAGCACGGTCACGACGCACGCGAAGGCGGCGTGGGCCGATGCGAGAGCGAGGTCCGAGTATGCGCTCTTCGCGCCGCACTTGGGGAAGCTGCTGGCGATCGCGCGCAGAAAAGCAGACTTGTGGGGCTACGATGACGAGCCGTATGACGCGCTGCTCTCGGGCTACGAACGCGGCGCGCGGACGCGCGAGGTGGCGGCGCTTTTCACAAAGCTGAAACCAGAACTGACCGAGATCGCGCACGCTGCCGTGGAGAACGGCAGGCGCGTGCCGGGGAATATCCTGCACGGCAGATACCCGGTGGCGAAACAGCAGCAGCTCAACCGCGAGATCGCCGCGAGCATCGGCTTTGATTTCAGCGGCGGCCGCATCGACACCACGGCGCATCCGTTTTGCACCACGCTCGGCGCGGGCGATGTGCGGCTCACGACGCGGTATGATGAGAGCGATTTCACGTCGTCACTCTTCGGCGTGATGCATGAGGCCGGGCACGGGATGTATGAGCAGGGGCTGCCGCAGGGAGATTACGGCCTGCCGTCGGGCACAGCGGCATCCCTCGGGATTCACGAGTCACAATCCCGGCTGTGGGAGAATCATGTGGGGCGCTCCCATGCGTTCTGGGAAAGATGGCTGCCGCGCGCGGCGGAGCTGTTCCCAAACCTGCGCAAGATCTCGCCGGAGAAATTTCTGGCAGGGGTGAACCGCGCGGAGTTTTCGTTCATCCGCGTCGAGGCGGACGAGGCGACTTATGACCTGCACATCCTTCTGCGGTTTGAGATCGAACGCAGGATGGTCAGTGGCGAGTTAAAGGTGGCCGAAGTGCCCGCCGCATGGAATGAGTCATTCAAGTCTCTCTTCGGACTCACGCCACCGGACGACCGGCGCGGGTGCCTGCAGGACATCCACTGGAGCATGGGAGGTCTTGGCTACTTTGCGACGTACACGCTGGGCAATCTGAACGCGGCGCAGCTTTTCTCGACGGCGATGAGGCAGAAGAAGATTTCAGCTGCCACGGCGACGGCGGATTACGAACCTCTGCATGAATGGCTTCGCCAGAAAGTTCACGCCCACGGCAGCACCCTGCTGCCGGGCGATTTGATGCGCGTCGCGACGGGGCGGGCCACTCAACCGAGCGGGTACATCGCGCACCTGCGGCACCGATTTTTGAATGCCTGACGGAGCCGGTTACCAGCGACGATACGCATAAGGGCGGCCGTAGCGGTAGCCGTAGCGCGGCGCTGGGCGCACGACGACTGGGGCCGGTGCCGGGGCATAGCCTTCTTCACCGTAGTAGGCTTGATCATTGGCACCGCCGATGGCAGCGCCGGCGAGTGCTCCGACGACTCCGCCGATGGCGGCACCTTCAAGAGGGCGTCCGCTTTGATTGCCGATCACCGCGCCAGCGACGGCACCTGTGGCGCCGCCGATCACGCTGCCGACTCTTTGATTCGGCCCGGCGTAAGGCCCGGCACACGAAGTGAGCAGGCTGGTGAGGGCTAGGCTGGAGATGACAAGCAAGCGAGGCAAATGAGTTTTCATGAGTTGAGGGGTTTGAATTCGGACAACAGGCTATGACGACTGATCGTGCGGATCATTCAACCTTTACAGAAAAAGTTCGATGCTGCGGTCTCACGTGGCCGTCAGACCTGCTTGAATGAATACACCTCGACCGGTCCGGGCTGGCCCTTCACCTCATGGGTGCCCGCGTGGTCGAAGAGTGACGGCGCCTCCGGCAAACCCTGCACGAAGGCGGCGCTGGCCAGCACGGGCTGGCCCAGTTTGCGCGTCA
The DNA here is from genome assembly GCA_031411695.1 of Verrucomicrobiaceae bacterium. GTDB lineage: Bacteria > Verrucomicrobiota > Verrucomicrobiia > Verrucomicrobiales > Verrucomicrobiaceae > JAIBCL01. The sequence goes on along the minus strand of JANOBO010000278.1, from coordinate 8,751 downwards.
GCCCTTCGATGCGGAAGGTAATGTTCACGGCCTCACCCACAGCGGTGTTCACTCCCCGGCCCATCGCGCCGAGAGCCACCGGGCCGATGTTCAGCCCGACATTGCACTGGACCGTGATGCCCTTGTGCTCCGCCAGCCATCTGCGCGTGGGTGACTGCGCTGCCTCAGCATGACTCAGCAGCCGCGCGGCATCGGCGGCGCGCAGCCGCGTCTCGGGATCACTTGAGCCCCAGTATGCAAACACGCCGTCGCCGATGAACTTGTCGATCACCGCACCGCGTGGCTTCAGGATGCCCTCGCAGTCCGCATACCACTCGCGCAGCATGGCGGCCACCTCCTCGGCCGTCAGTTGTGAGGAGATGCGCGTGAAGTCCTTCAAGTCGCCCACGAGCAGGGTGGCGTGCACAGTTTTGACCGGCAGGCTCACAGCCGTGCGCAGCATCTGCGTCTTCCCGCCGATCAGATCCTGCGTGCTGCCACTTTCGTCCTGGTCAAAAACAACCATGAGCGTGCCAAGCTGAATGCGGTCCCCATTGCGGAGGGCGCGGGAGCTGGCGAGTGCGACATCGTTCACAAAACTGCCATTGGCGCTGCCCAGATCGGTGATCCAAAACAATCGACCCTCACGCCGGATCGTGGCGTGCTGACGCGAGATGCCGGTGTCGTCCAGGCGGATCGTCGCATCCTGACTCCGCCCGATGAGGTTGAACTCCTCCAGGTGGTGCGTGATGCCGGTATCCGCCTCTCTTAAAACCGCTGCCATTGCTTTTTTCCTGCCTCCTTTGAAGCAAGTTGCAGCGCACAAGTCAAGCCAAGGTATGGAATCAGACGCAATTACTTGCCGCCTAAAACGGTGTTGCTCCGCTTGAGACTCACTGCAACCTGCCGCGAATGATCGCCCCGTCCCAATGCCGAGTCCGTCCCCGACAGTCGCGCCTGCCGCGCATCCTCACGATCCTCTCAGCCCTGGCAACGTGCGGGCCCGCGTGCGCGCACCAAGTTCCCAGCCTCACTGTGGAAGCATCCTTTGCGTCGGACCGGAGCTACACCCTAAAGGTCAATATTGACCCCAGGCTCGTTATTTCCGACCAGCCTTCCTCGATGCCGCCAGTTCCGATCGAGTGGTATCGCGAGCAATCGCCTGACGAGTTGCAGGCCACGATCCAAAAGGCTTCCGAGTATTTGAAGGACGCGCTCGTCATCCAGTTCGGTGATGCCTCAGTCCCTGTCCTGAATTGTGAGTTCCAGCCGATGGACGGCGCCACCAACATGCCTCTCTCCCCTGACACTCGCGAAGTGCATCTCCTGGCGACTGCGAAGGGCGCAGTGCCGCAATCGCGGACCAGTTTTGCCCTCACGTTGAAACCAAGTGCAGGCGTGAGCATGATCCTCCTGAACTCGTTTGAGGGCACAATGGAGAGACGGCCCAACGTCGTATTCCCCGGCGAGACCAGCCGTCCGTTCGAGCTGAATTTTCCCGCGCGCGTAAACGACACCGAGAACAGCCCGGCGGCGGGATCAGCCTCCCCGACTGAACCGCCGGGCACCCATTCTCCCCTCACAACACGCCTGGCACTCGGAGGCGCGGTGCTGCTCGCACTTGCGGCGGCAGCTTATGCGCTGCTGCGGAGACGCTAAGGCGTGTCCGTTTGCAGGGTGCCGTCGGTATTGAAGGACATGCCGACCGCTTTCGCGGCCGCCGCCGCAGGGCCACCAAAACCGAGGCGGGTGGCGACCTCATCCTGGACTTGCTCGATCTCATGCAAGTGCAGTTCTGGATCGCGCACAATGAAGACTTCGCCGGTCTTCTTGTTTTCGTAAAAGAGCATCCGACCCGATTCGCTTTCCTTCACTGCGGTGGGACTCAGCACACGTTTGCGTTCAAGCATGAGGGCGAGAATGTAGCGAGCGTTCTCGGTCTTCGAATCGTCTTCCTCAATGAGCCTGGTGAGCAGCGCCTGGGCGTTCTCCTTCGGGGTGATCTCCGGCTTCTCCTCCACAAGATGGGGTTCGTATTGCGTCTTCCAAAACGAGAACGGCGTGCGTTCCGACACTTCCTGCTCCCACGCTGCGATGGCGATGTCGCGGCGCAGGAAGCCGCCGGTATCGGAATCAAAGTAAATGGCGGTGTAGAGCGGGTCGCCCTCCGAGAACGGCGCGCCGGAGAGGGCGCATTGATCGGAGCGCGAGCGTATGTTCCAGGCTTGTTGCATCGGGTGGGAAGAGGGATCGCGGGGGGCGGATTAGACCGCCGGCCCCCGGCTTGCAAGTGTTGCGTTACGAGGCGGTTGCGGCGCGCTTGGCGGGTTTGAACCATTTCACGAGCCAGCGCAATGAAGGCAGGTCGCGGTTACGCGAGCGGAAGGCGAAGAGGATCAGTCCAATCCCGCCGATGATGAGATGCGGCATCCAGACCGTGAGCCACGCCGAGATTTTGAGGCCTTTCCCGAGGCTCATGAACAACTGGTTCAGAAACACCATCCCGATCAGCGCGAGGATGGCGCCAGCGACGCCGCCAAGGACCCCGCGCCTGGAAAAGGAGATCCCCAGAGGCGCCGCGATGAGGACGGCGACGAGACACTCCATGGGATATGAAAAGCGGTGGAAAAGTTGGGTGCGAAAGGCGGCCAGCTTGCCTTTGTCGACAGCGCCATGCGCCTTCAGATACGAAACGAGCTCCTGCACGCTCATGTAGTCGGGCTGAAGGGAGGAACTGATGATGCTCCAGGGCGTTTCTTTCCAGTCAGGGATGTCCATGCGCAGCGGCGTGCCGTCCACACCGCGGCGCGTCTGCGTTTCTGGGTTGCCGTTTTTATACGTCATCTCGAGGGAGCGATAAAAGGACCACCGCCCGTCTGGCCACCAGTAGGCGGTCTGGGCTCGGATCGAATGAATCAATTGTCCTTTCTCATTTTCCGTGAACACCTCGACGCCCTTGAGCCGGTCCTCGCGCAGATTGAATGGAAAGCTGCTGATGAACCAGGTGCGGCGGTTAGGCTCGTCCCGATACATCAGGGATTGCGCCAGCGCGGCGCCGTCATCCTGATCGCCCAGCGCGCGCATGATGGCCTGGCGGTTCCCCTCCGCGCGCGGTCCCCAGTAGTAGTTTGCGGCGAGGCTGATCATCGAGACAATCGCCGCCACCACAAACACAGGCCGCAGCACCTGTCCCATGCTCCGGCCGGTGCCGAGCATGGAGATGATCTCATTCGATCTCGACATTTTCATCAGCGTGAAGAGTGTGGCGAGCAGCAGCACGGCCCAGATCGTCTCAACAAAGATGTACGGGATCAGGCTGATGTAAAAAGCGATGACCCGCCCGAGAGGCGCGTGCGCATCCTGAAAGTCACGCAGGCTGTCCAGCATGTCCCACATGATCCAAAGCATGCAGATGGCCATGAAGCAAAACACCAGCGGCTGCAGAAACGAACGGAGGGTGTAGCGGTCCAGCAGCTTGCAACTGATGTAATAGGAAAGCGCGGCCGCAGGTGAGAGACACACGATGCCGATCATCACCAGCTTGAACGCATAACTGATCACCGATGGCGGCTCGCCCATCACCGTGAGCCGTGCATACTCCAGCTGGTCGTGCAAATCATTGCAGACAGCCCAGATCGCGAGAAACGCGCAGGCGATCCACGTGGGCCAAAGCAGCTTCTCCACATTGGGGATCGCGCGGAGCAAGACGATATGATAAACCACGCCTCCGACGAGAGCCCACAGCTTCATGTAGGGCATGAGGTAGTAGAACATCAGCAGCGACCGTGACGGCTCCTGCCAATCCTTCACATGCGCCAGATCCATCCCGCTCGAGGGCATCCAAGGAAGACGGCTCTGATGGTATCCCAGGGCCTGCGCGACCAACATTCCGATCACCGCGACGATAAGCGAGATGGAGCCCGCATTCGGAACCGCGCGCAACCAACGCCAGATGGAGGCCAGAAGGTTGAGTAGTGGATTGAAGAAAGACATCGGGGGAAGACGAAGGCGCGAGACTCGGGCAATCACCCGCTCCCGTCAACCTACCGGTGAATGCAGTCCGATGGTCATTGCCGGAGGCAGGCGGGCAACCCCGCATTCTCAATTATGGGAGTCAGAAAAAGCAAAATAACAAAAATTAAGGTTGTCTAAACTATCGGCGTTTGCTAGAAATCAGCTGCTCTCGTTATGGCTTCTCCCGAAACTCCCACTCCAGACCCCGCACAGCGCTCGGAGCATGCTGTGGAGCAGCTCAAGATCGCCAACTACTACCTGCGCGTGGCGCTGGACCAAGTGCCGGCAGCAGTGGTCATCCTCGAATCTCAGCCCCTCGACGGTCCCGGCCCGAGAGTCATCTTTAGTAACACGCCGGCCTCATGCCTGACGGGAGCAGATCCTGCAAAAGGTCTGCGTGGCCTGGAGCTCAATGACATGTTGGCCACAGAGGGTGAGACCCAGAAGCTCCTGGCCGCGCTGAAGCAGGCGATGATGGAGGGGTCGTCCGAATGCGAATGCGACCTGCAAACACTCTACGGCACCGGGCCGAAGCGCTGCCGCTGGTCCATCCGCGCGGTGGCAAACAGCATGAAGAAGCTGCTGAACTTCACCGTCACTTTCACAGCCGTTCCGCAGCCGGTGGCAGCCGTCCCCGCGGCGCCCGAAAGGAAGTTCGAAGATCTCGACACGCAGACTGAGCGGCTGCGCACGGAGAATCTCGCCGCGCTGGCCAAAGGCATAGCCCACGATGTAAACAATCTCCTCGGCCCCATCGCCGCGCGGTTGTCCGAGATCATCCCGAACCTTCCGGCGGATTCGCCGCTCGCCGAGCAACTGACCCTCGCGTTTGCAGGCGTGAAGCGCGCAAAGCTCTTCACCAGCCAGGTCGTCCGCGCCTCGAAGGCGAAGCCCGGCAAATGCGAGCCCAGCGACCTCACCCACATCATCCCCGATACCGTGCAGCTCTCCCAGGCCGGCGCGAATGTCTCCGTGCGCGTGCATGTGTCTGACGATCTTGACTGGCCCGTGGCAGATCAGGTGCGGATCAGCCAGGTGATTCAGAATCTCGTCATGAATGGCATCCAGGCCATGCCGCACGGCGGTTACATGGATGTGGAGGCGAAGAACCTGCACATCGCGCCGGGCAAGGACATGATCCTCAAACCCGGCCGCTACGTGGAGATCATCGTGCGGGATCGCGGCACAGGCATCGCGCCGGAAAATCTCGAACGGCTTTTCCATGAGATGTTCACCACCAAGGCCGACGGCAATGGCATCGGCCTCACCACCTGCAAGCGCTTCGTCGAGGAAAATGAAGGCGACATCCGCGTCAGCTCGAAGCTGAACGTCGGCACCGAGTTCCGCATCCTGCTTCCATCCGTGCCGCGTCCGTCCTCCGCGCCGGTGCGGTCAAAGGCCACCACCTGCGCAGCACCGCTGCCTTTGCAAAAAGGCACCGGCACCGTGCTCATCGTCGATGACGAGGATGAGCTCCGCCGCATCGCCTCCGCCATTCTTCAGCGCTGCGGTTACCGCGTGTTCGATTGCGATAACGGCCAGGAGGCCGTCGAGATCTACCGCCGCCTCGCACGTCAGGGCGGCGCGCCCGATGTCGTGCTCATGGATCTCACCCTCCGCGGCGGCATGAGCGGCAGCGAGACGGCCGCGCAAATCCTCCGTTTCGACTGCGACGCGCGCGTCGTCGTCACCAGCGGCAGCGTCAGCGAGGACGTGCAGGTGACGTTCCTCGACCAAGGCTTCGTCGATGTCCTCTCCAAGCCCTACGAGGCCGGCGAGCTCTCCATGATGGTGAAGAAAATCGCCACCATGCCCGCCCTCGCCCACGCGGCATGAGGCAAAAAGTGGGGCAAGCCGCTGGCTTGGCCCGACTCCGAAACCGCACCGCCCGTCTTTTTGCCGGCGCACCACGCACGGCGTGCGGTTTCAGCGTCTCGAACAGGGTTGACGCCGCCACGTCCAGCGGCCTCGTTGCGGGATGAAACGCCTGCTGTTCGTCTTCGCGTCCCTTTTATCCGGTCTGTCCCTTGCCGCAGACGACTACCCCCCCGGCCCCGACTCCATCGTACAGCCTGGCATCGCGAAAGGCGGGATGCTCAAGAACAAATACATCGCCAAAGACGGCAGCGTCTTCCCCGGCACCGAGCGCGAATATCAAATCTACCTTCCCGCCGGACTCGACACCTCACAGCCCGCGCCCTTCATGGTCTTCCAGGACGGCGTCATCTATCAGGCACCCGTCGTCTTCGACAACCTCATCGCCAAAAAGGCAATCCCGCCGCTCATCGGCATCTTCATCAAGCCCGGCGTCGTTCCCGCTGCGAATGACAACGCCCTCCCGCGTTTCAATCGCAGCTACGAGTACGACAGCGTCACCGACACCTACTCGCGCTTCCTCATCGACGAGTTCCTGCCCGCCATCGCGGCAAGGCACAAGCTCAACCTTAGCACCGACCCAAACGCCCGCGCCATCGCCGGCAACAGCAGCGGTGGCATCTGCGCCTTCATGGTCGCGTGGCATCGGCCCGATCAATTTCGCCGCGTCTTCAGCGGAGTCGGCACCTACGTCGGCATCCACGGTGCCGACCAGCTCCCCGTCCTCATCCGCAAATACGAGCCCAAGCCCATCCGCATCTACCTCCAGTCCGGCGAGAACGACAACAACTTATATTGCGGCGACTGGTGGATGGCGAACCAGATGATGGAGCGCAGCCTCACCTGGAACGGCTACGACGTGGCTCACACCTGGGGCACCGGCGGCCACAACGCCAAACACGCCACGCAAATCTTCCCCGACGTGATGCGCTGGCTATGGAAAGGCTATCCCGATGAGCCGGTCAAAGCGAACCCGCGCGGCGATGCGAAGTGGCGGGGGTATGAGTTGATTGGGGATGGAGAGTGGCAGGCAATCAATTCACAACCGCTGGGGGTTCGACGCCTCGCCTCTGATAAAGACGGTGCCGTTTACTTCTATGGCGGTCTGAAGCCTGCACTCTTCAAGCTGTCAGTTGGAGCCTCCAAGCCCAGCTTCTTGAAGCTGCGACCGGATGGTTACGATTCGTTTTTCTCAACATCGCTTGCTGTGGGAGCAGACGGCCGGCTTTATTGCAGCTTTATCGGGCGGACGAACCAACTGATTGCCTATGGGCCGGATTCTGAAACACCCTTTCAGATAGCAGGCAGTGGAAGTTTTTCAGCTTTGTGTATAGCACATGATGGCAAGGCTTATCTTGGCGAGAGCGGACCCTCCTTCATCGACTTGAAGCTGCCCGGCGGCCCCTTGCCACTTACCAAGCCAATCGTTCCCAAACTGCCGAACGACCCATTAGATGTGCATCTGACCGAGCCAGGAAGCGCGCTGTGTTTGTCGCCCGATCAAAGCCTTGTCTATTCCTGTGATGAGTTCGACCGGCGTGGCTATGTCTTGTGCTGGCAAAGACAGGCAGATGGGGCTGCGCTGTGGGGACAGAAGTATTTCCAACTTGAGCGCTTCGCGAACCACCCTGTTGCGGGATCCGGCATGTGCGTTGACACCAACGGCTGGCTCTACGTCGCCACCTCGCTCGGCATCCAAGTTTGCGATCAGGCGGGCCGTGTGAACTTCATCATCCCGACACCGCAGCAGCCACATGACGTGTGCTTCGGCGGCAAGGATCTGAGCGAGCTCTTCATCGCGTGCGGCGACACGATCTACAAGCGCCAGACCAAGGCCCACGGCTACATCAGCGGCCAGATGGCCCCCATCAAGCCCGCGCCGCCAAAGCTGTAAAGCAGGCACGCGAGCCTTTTGCAAAACCTCAGATCGAGGATTTCGGCCCTCATCTTTGACCCAATCGTTGCTGGATTTCGCGGGCCAGCGTCAGATCCCTCTCACCTGGGATGAGGGAAGACTTCTCTGTTTGCGCCAAGCCCCACGCTCTGTTCCCAAGCTGATCCATTGCTTCACGGCATCGTGCCCAGGCGCGATGCGGTGAGGGATAAACGGAAGCGGCGCTTGCCGCGTGGGGGATCCATGGTGCTGCGCACCGCTGCATTGCGCGCATTCTTCGATGTTCACTTTCACAAGCACTTGAGCCTCTTCACCCCGGCTGCTACGAATGGTGGATGAAAGCCATCCGCCTCGCCGCCGCGCAACGCTTTGAATGGATCGACATTTCCGATCCAGCGCCGCCGGGCCGAGGGGAGGCGCTCGTCGCCATCAAGGCCATCGGCATTTGCGGCACGGATGTGAGCGGCTACCTCGGCAAGATGCCTTTCATCGAGTTTCCGCGAATTCTCGGGCATGAGCTTGGCGTGGAGGTGATGGCTGTCGGTGACGGAATCACAAACCTCAAAGCAGGCGACCGCTGCTCGGTCGAGCCGTATGTGAACTGCGGGCATTGCCATGCATGCAAACAAGGGCGCACAAACTGCTGCGAGACGCTCGAAGTGCTCGGTGTGCATCGCGATGGCGGCATGTGCGAGCGTCTGCTTTTGCCGGCGCACAAACTTCATCGCAGTGACAAGCTGACGCTCGAGCAACTCGCTCTCGTCGAGACGCTGGCCATCGGCTGCCACGCGGTGAACCGTGGCGCGGTGAGGGCGCACGAAGATGTGCTCATCATCGGCGCGGGGCCCATCGGCCTTTCGGTGCTGGAGTTTGCTAGGCTGGCGACGGACCGCGTCGCGGTGCTGGAGCTGAATGAGACCCGGCGCGACTTTGTGCGGCGGCACTATCCGCATGTGATTCTCTTGAGCCATCCACCGCCCGACTGCATC
>JANOBO010000277.1:0-9798 GCA_031411695.1 Verrucomicrobiaceae bacterium | reverse complement strand
TCGGCGAACATCGGCAAATGATTGATCGTAGAATCGCGGGTTCGATTCCCGCCCTCGCCTCCAAATTCCTGCGGGAATCAGCCGTCTAAAAGCGAGATGGCATGGATGAAAGGGCAGGCTTGATTTCCGCTCCATGTCACTGCTCTCATCGAGTCTTAACACCGAAGAAATGATCCGTCGGTTCGCTCGTTTAGGGCGGATGCGTCACGCGATTCTGTTTTTTTTCGTTCTGAGCGGCGGTCTTGCGTTGGGGGACCCGTTGCAGCCGGTCTTCGGAGATAAGCGGTACATCGAGTATCTTCCCGGAACTCTGCCGGTGATCATTGGAGCGCCGCACGGTGGCACGTTGAGGCCGGAGGAAATACCGGATCGCAAGCTGGGAAAGACGATGCAGGACGCTGCGACGCAGGAGCTGGCCCGGCTCATCCGTGACGACATGACCAAGCGCTTCGGCGCGGCACCGCATCTGATTACCTGCCTGCTGCATCGGTCGAAGGTGGACTGCAACCGGGAGGTGGACGAAGCGGCGCAGGGCGACCCTGCCGCCACCCAGGCGTATGCGGATTTTCATGGCTTCATCACCCGCGCCTCCGCGGCGGTGGCCAAAGCGTCTGGCGCCGGCCTCTACATCGACCTGCACGGCCATCGACACGAGCAGGAGCTGGTGGAGATCGGCACCTTGGTGACGGCATCAAAGCTGGACATGACAGATGAGCAACTGGACGCAGGTGATTTCATCGCGCGACAAAGCAGCGTGCGTGAACTGGACAAACGCTCGCCGCAGAGTTTCTCGGCGTTGCTACGCGGCCCGCAGAGTCTTGGCGGACTGCTGGAGGCGCGCGGTTTTGCCTCCGTGCCGAGTCCGGCACATCCGTCTCCGGGCGCGAATCCTTATTACAACGGCGCTCACAGCGTGGAGGCCCATGGGTCCCGCCTGGCGGGGACGATAAGCGCGCTGCAGATCGAGTGCCCGTTCGAGGCCGTGCGCGAGAAGGAGGCGACGCGGATCAAGTTTTCCGGAGCGTTATGCGACGCCTTGGAGGTGTTCTTCCGCACGCATTTTGCCATCGAGCTGAAGGATGCGAAAGGCCGCGCGGCTCACTGAAGCTGGTGGTCTGCCTCCAGGCAGTTCTGCAGCGCGCCCATGAACTCCTGCGCAAGCTCGATGGGGAGCATGATGGTGTCACGACGACCCCGCACATCCTCCGTGATCTTGATGAAGCGGCCGCGGTCGTTCTCCTTCAGATCCAAAAAGAATATCTTCCGGTCGCTGACCAGCTTCTCCGAGTGAAGTGGGGGTGCGGGCGGTGGCCGCCCTCCGTCGTCAAAATCAAAGTTCCTCATACCGGCATCCGCTTCTCCAATGGCTTCGATTACGCTAATGTTTCCGTGGGGATTTGTTTTTGGAGTCTAGGATTTGAGGTTTGGAAGTCAATCCTTCTCTCATCAAAGGCCGACGGCTTCACGAACTCTTTCGAGCGTCTTCCGCGCCACCACGCGTGCCTTGTCAGCACCGTCGGACAGCACGCGGTCCACATATCGAGGATCCGACACCACCTCTGCTCGCTTCTCCCTCATCGGCGCAAAACGATCTGTGACTGCGGCAAGCAGACGCTTTTTAAAGTCACCGTAACCCACGCCGCCTCTTTGAAAGTCACCCACCATCGTCTCGTAGTCCGCAGCGCTGGCGACAAGCCTATAGAGCGCGAGGATCGTCGAGCCCTCCGTCGGCTTGGGTGACTCGACCGGAGTGGAGTCTGTCGGGATGCCCATGATTTTCTTCTTCAGCGCGGCCGGCTCTTCAAAGAGCTCGATGGTATTCCCATAGCTTTTGCTCATCTTCTGGCCGTCGAGTCCCGGCACGACGGCAGTATCGTCTCGAATACGGGGCTGGGGCACCTTGAGGAGGCCGTTGCCAAATGCCTCGTTCATCTTGATGGCGATGTCGCGCGTGACCTCGACGTGCTGCTTCTGGTCCTTGCCCACCGGCACCACATCGCTGTCGTAAAGGAGGATGTCAGCAGCCATCAGCACCGGATACGCAAAGAGAGCGTGCGATGCGGAGATGCCGCGCGCGATCTTGTCCTTGTAGGAGTGGCACCGCTCCAGCAGCCCCATCGGCGTCACGGTGCTGAGGATCCACGAGAGCTCCACCACCTCCGGCACATCACTCTGCTTGAAGAACACGCACTTCTGCGGATCGAGACCGCAGGCCAGGAAGTCGATGGCGAGATCGCGCACATGGCCGCGCAGCGCCGCTCCGTCGTGGATGGAGGTCAGCGAATGGTAGTCGGCGATGAAATAATAAGCCTCTCCCTCGTGCTGCAGCTTCAGCGCGGCATCCATCATGCCGAAGTAATTGCCGATGTGCAGCCGTCCGCTTGGTTGAAGTCCTGACAGGATTCTCATCCGCCACCGATAGAAGCCGCCGCTGGCGATGCAAAACAAAAAACGGCACCCCGCGCGCGAGGTGCCGTTGAAGTTTTCTCGAGGATTGACAAATGGGGCGCTGATCGCGCCGCACATCGGCCAATCGCGGGACTTTAGTAACGATCTCCGCGACCGCCACCACCGCCGCCGCCACCACCGCCACCGTAGCCGCCACGGCCTCCTCCGCCGCCGCCACCGTAGCCGCCACGGCCTCCGCCGCCGCCGCCACCGCCTCTGCGGCCACCACCACCGCCGCCGCCGCCGCCACCACCGAAGCCGCCTAGACGCTCTTCACGCGGACGCGCTTCGTTCACGGCGAGCTCGCGGCCCTGCCAGTTCAATCCGTTCACGGCCTGAATCGCAGCCGTCATCGCCGCAGGCGAGTCCATCGTTACGAATGCAAAACCGCGCGGGCGGCCGGATTCACGATCCATCGGGAGATGGACGTCCGTCACTTCACCGTGCTGGGAGAAGAGTTCACGCACATCCACGTCAGTGGCACTGAAGGGGAGATTCCCCACATACATCTTGGTATTCATATCGATCTTGTCTTTTGTTAACTGACTCCTGTTGCAGATCGACTGGCTGGCCCCGAACACCGGGTTAAGAATCACCACTGAATACGAGACCCACCTGATGAACTGCCGAACTAGCCTGTCAATGCGCCCAGGTGGTCATGCTGGCCGCCCTATCGCCTGAGTTTGCAGAAAACGCAAACAATTTCACGGTGGCCAAACGCGGCTCTCTCCACAGGTGCATTGCGATCCCGTTGGAGCGCACCGTCGGGCGCAGCCCCATCCTCGATACGCGAGCAGGAATCAGATCCTCAGCCGAGCGCCTCGAGCCGCTTGATCAGCGCGTCCTTCGACTGCACACCGACCACAGTGTCCTTCGCTTCACCGTCTTTGAAAAACACCATCATCGGAATCGAGCGCACGTTGAACTGCTGCGCGAGAGCCGGGCTCTCATCGACATTGACCTTTGCGATTTTCACCGCGCCTGCCTTCTCGGCGGCCAACTGCTCGAGAATCGGGCCCAGCATCCGGCACGGGCCGCACCACTCCGCCCAGAAGTCCACAATCACGGGCACGGTGGAATTTTTGATTTCGGTGGCGAAATTGGAATCGTTGAGCGTGATGACTGCGTCGCTGGCCATGATGAGTGAGGGTTTGGGATGAGTTACGTCTGAGACTGCGCGCGGGCCGCAAGGCTGTCAATTCTTGCGGGGTAGAAATGTGAGGCCGTCTTTCCCTATCCAGCCTTTCATTCGACCGCCGCTCAAAAAGCGGGATGTGACGCGCGCCGGGATTTCCCGTGCGCGCACGTTGATCACAGGCATGATGGCGCGCATGAGTGACAGCAACGGTGACGCGATGCAGCGTCTGAGAGATGTGGTCCACCGTCTGCGCGCGCCGGGCGGATGTCCGTGGGATCGCGAGCAGACGCACGCCAGCCTCGTGCCGCACTTACTGGAGGAGGCCTATGAAGTCGCCGAGGCGATCGCGGACGGTGATCCTGCGCTGATCTGTGACGAACTCGGCGACCTGCTTCTCCAGCCCGTGCTCCATGCCGAGATCGCCGCCGAATCAGGCTCCTTCGATCTCGACCACATGGCGCACATGCTCACCGAGAAGCTCATCCGCCGCCATCCGCATGTGTTCGGCGACGCGAGCGCGGAGACCTCCGCCGCAGTGCTCACCCAATGGGACGCCATCAAACGCACCGAGAAAGGCGTGACGCACGAGCCTTACCTGCAAGGGGTCGGCAAAGGCCTGCCAGCGCTGATGAAAGCGCAGAAGGTGCAGAAAAAAGCCGCGCGGATCGGCTTTGACTGGCCTGATGCCGCTCCGGTTCTGGAAAAAATCAGGGAAGAAGCCGCCGAGCTGGAGGAAGCCGTGACGTCCGGTAAACACGAAGCCATTGCGGACGAGATCGGCGACCTGCTATTCAGCGTCGTGAATCTCGCGCGCAAACTCGGCGTCGAGTCCGAGGCTGCTCTTGCAGCGGCCAGCAAGAAGTTTGTCCGGCGCTTTCACGCGATGGAGGATCGCATCGTCGATGACGGAAAAAAACTCGGCGAGCTGTCGCTGGCCGAGATGGATGCCGTGTGGGATCGGGTGAAGGAGACGGAGACGCGCGGGTGATTGGCCGGGAGAAACGGAAAACTCGCCGTCTTGGGAAGGCGCCGTTCCGCCCGCCCCTCTTCTTTTAGTTCTTTCGTTTCTTCAGGCCATCGAACAGGCTTCTCATCCCGCGATGGTGCCGTCGCTCAATCCTTTGGTGTGGGACGCGCCGCTCACCCTGCGCGCCCGCGCTTCGGCGAAGAACTGCTTCAGAATCGCAACCGTCTCCTCCGCAAGCACACCGCTCTTGATTTCGCAGCGGTGGTTCAAGTTCGGCGCCTGCAGGATGTTCCAGAAGCCGCCCGCCGCGCCCCCCTTCGGATCCGGGCAGCCAAATATCACACGCCGCACACGGCAGAGCAGGATGGCACCGGCGCACATCGGGCACGGTTCCTTCGTTACGTAGAGATCGCACTCGTTCAGACGCCAGTCGCCCATCGCACTCTCGGCCTGCGTCAGCGCCAGCATTTCCGCGTGCGCGGTGGCGTCCTTCAAGGTCTCGACTTGGTTCCATGCGCGCGCGATGATCCTGCCGTCATGCACGATGACTGCGCCGATCGGCACCTCGTCCTGCGTCGCCGCCTTGCGCGCCTGACGGATCGCCTCACGCATGAAATGGTCGTCGCTGAGGAGGTCGATGATCGGGTCGGACATGGAGGGCGGAGTTGAACTTGCGGGTGAACGATGGTTTAGATCGTTCCACAGCATCGCCACCGATCAACCTCATCATGGATCACCACACCCCTCTCATCCTGCCCTCCCTGCTCGCATCCGACTGGTCAAACGTCGCCGCGGAAGTGAAGCGCGCCGAGAGCGCCGGCGCGCAGTGGCTGCACCTTGATGTGATGGACGGCAGCTTCGTGGACAACATCTCCTTCGGCCCGCAGATGGTGCAAGTCGTGCGCAAGCACACCGGCATGTTTCTCGACGTGCATCTCATGATCCACCGCCCCGATCATTACCTCGAGCGCTTCATCAAGGCCGGCGCGGGAAACATCACCATCCACGTCGAAGCCCGCTACGACACTTCGGTCGCCGGGACCCTCAAACGCATCCGCGCCGCCGGTCTTCAATGCGGCATCGCCCTGCATCCCGACACGCCCTTCGATGCCGCGCTGCCTTTCCTGCGCGACATCGATCTGCTCCTCATCATGACCGTCGTACCCGGCTTCGGCGGCCAGCCCTTCATGGAAAAGGAAACGATGCCCAAGCTCGCCGCCGCGCGTGACTATCGCGATTCAAACGGACTCGCCTTCCACCTCGAGGTCGATGGCGGTATCTACACCACCACCGCGCCCATCGCCCGGCGCAATGGGGCGAACTTCTTCGTCTGCGGCACGTCGTCCTTCGGCCCGCCCGACATGAAAGCGGCGATGGCGGAGTTGGCGGCATCCGCCGCCTAGCGCGCATCACTCCACGATCTCCACCCGCACTGTGCACGATGCCGTGCGCCCGTGATCGTCCAGCGCCTGGATCTTCCACGCGCCGGGAGCGGGCTTCCACATCAGCGGATCCACTGCCGCCGCTGAGCCGAGGAATTGCTTGCCGGCGAACCAGTACACGGTGCGCACTCCGGCCGCTGTGTCCGCCCGCAGTGGAATGGTCTGGCGGTTGCGGTCCGTCGCGCGCAGCGTGTAAATCAGCGCCGCGCGGGGAGAGACGATGCGCGGCGCGTCACTGCCCGATGTCGTGGCCAGCACATTCTCCGTTGTCTCGAAAGGCGGCGGCTCGCGCCTCGGCAGCCCGGCCAGGCGAAACATCTCCAGCAAATCAGGCTGCCAGAACTCGAACACCTCTCTTCTCAACACCCGCGATCCGTCATCGCGCGCGACTCGCAAGGCTGTTGTCTCATCCAGCAGCACCTCACGGTGAATCTCACACGGTTGGATCGACGACACTCCAGGAATGAACCAGCCGCTCATGCAATGCTGACAGTGTGGCGCGGGGAGCTGACCGGACACGGCGCATAGGTTCACTTCCTCGACCGAGGTCGGCGCGATCATGGGCTTCCTCGGCAGACGCAAGCGCTCAAAAACCTCAAACAACAACGGCGCTGCGCACTCACGCGCAACGAATGCCGGGTTGGCCTTGCCGTTGAAATTTCCGATCCACACCACCAGCACATGGTCGCCCCGAATCCCCGCCGCCCACGCATCGCGGAATCCGTGCGACGTGCCCGTCTTCCACGTCACGTCGGGATCGGTCACACTCTCGTAACCCGATGGCGCGCGCAGCATGTCGCGTGTCAGAAATCTGGCCGCTCCAGTGAGCAGCGGCGTGCTCTCACTCGCAGCGGGCGAAAGCGAGGTCAGACGCAGAGGCCGCGCCCGTCCGTCATCGGCGAGCAGGCAATACAGCGCGGCCAGCTCCTCCAGGCTCACCTCCGCTCCGCCGAGCGGCAGCGCGAGCCCGTAATGCGATTCGGGACGTGGCAGCGCGACGCACGCCTGCTTGAGAAAGCCGTAGAGCCCCGGTGCTTCGAGGCGCTGCGCGAGCGCGACGGCGGGAATGTTGCGACTGCGAAACAGAGCCTCCGCCGCAGGGATCGGACCGGTGAACTCGCGGTCGAAATTCTCCGGGTTGTATGCGCCAAAGCTCAGCCTGCCATCGCGCAGCAGCGTGCGCGGATGAATGAGGCCCTGCTGCATCGCCAGCGCATACACGAACGGCTTCAACGCGGAACCCGGCGAGCGACGCGCCATCACACCATCCACTTGTCCTTGGATATCCGCCTGGAGAAACTCCGCCGAGCCGACATACCCGAGCACTTCGCGTGAGGGAGCATGGACGAGCATCGCACACGCATTCGTGATGCCGACTTCACGTCGCTGGCTGATGTAGGCGCTCAGCGTGTGCTCGATGCTCTGCTGCTTTGACAGGTCGATCGACGACCTGACCACCCTCTGCTCCGCCGGGTTCTTGAACAACCGCCGCGCCAGATGCGGTGCCTCACGCGGCACACGCGCCTCGGGCCGAAGCGTGAAGCCCGCGTCGAGCGGATCGACGCGCACGCCGCTCTCCGAGCCCAGACGCTGCCACAAACGATGCGAGGCCGCCGCCAGCTCATGGTTCTCACCACTGATCTTCGGCCGCCGCCTCGTCGGACTCTCGGCAGCACCGCGAGTGCCACCGCTTCGCGCAGTGACAATTCCTTCGCCGCCTTGCCACACCACAGCAGACTCGCCGCGCCCGCGCCCTCCACGTTGCCGCCGTAAGGTGCGAGGTTGAGATAGGCCTCGAGGATTTCGTCTTTGGAAAAGTGCCGCTCGAGCTGCAACGCCCTCACAATCTGCACCAGTTTGCCAGCAGCCGTGCGCGTGTGCAGACCGAAGCGCAGCCGCGCGTGCTGCATCGTGATCGTCGATCCCCCGCCCTGCCGCGATCCCGACACCACGCCCCAAGCCGCGCGCACGAGCGACAGCGGATTCACACCCGGATGCGATCTGAAATGGCGGTCTTCCAGCGTCAGCGTCGCGGTGATGAGATGCTCGTTGATGTCTGCGAGCGGAGTTTTGAGCCGATACTTCGCATCGCCAGTGAGCGCGAGATGGATGACGCGCCCCGCGCGATCCTGCATTGCGGGTGAGAACGAGAGTGTCGGGGGTAGAAGAGCGGGCTTCGGGCAGAGCAACCACGTCGCTACCGGGATTCCGATGACCATCAGCACGAAGCGCAGAAGTAGAGCGAGACGCTGAGAGCGAACGGGGCGTTCGCCCCTCACCCTAGCCCTCTCCCCAACGAAGAGGGGACCTGACGAGCTGACGCTCGAACACGCATCGCTGACCTCACACGATGGCGCACCAGCGCCACCATCTCCCTCTCCCCCTGGGAGAGGGCCGGGGTGAGGGGTGCATTGTTCTCGACTTGTTTTGTCCATGACGTGAACCCGAAAGCAGCCATCCAATGCCCGCGGTCAGTCCCCAACGACCTCCACCCTCCCACCGCCTGCGCGACCTTTCGTGCCGCGGTCGTACATGCTCTCGGCAAACACAGGCGGCACGGTGAACTTTCCAGCGCACACGGGCTTGATGCGATAAGTGAACGTCTTCGTCTCGCCACGCGCAAGGCCGGTGAAGAAGACGGTTCGATCTTCGCGCACATCGACGTAGTCGGCTCCGGCGATGGTGCCGCTGCCGGATTTCAGGCCGTTTGGTTCAAGCTCAAATCCGCCGGGCATGAGATCGAGCACGGCGATGTTCCAAAGCGCGTCGGGACTGTTGTTGCGCACGCGGATCGTCACCGTGGCACTCTCGCCGACATTGAGTTTCGTGGTGGGCTTGGCGTCTTTGCCGAGAAGATCGCGATAAACTTCGAGGCCGTCGGCGACCGCGGCGGCGGGCAATCCTTTGTCGAAGCCAGCCTCAGTGACCTGATAAAACGCGCCGAGATCGCGCTGGCCTTGGTCGAGATGGAAACGCAGGCCGGTGATGCCGGGATTGAAATTCGCGGTGCGCAAGCCGCCTCCGTCTGGCAGGAGAAGGCGCGGATCGCCCTGCGGCAGCAGCTCGCTGATCGAGAGCTTCACGTCACTCTTCTGCATGAGTTGCGAGTAGGCTTTCAGCGCGAGGATGCTGTAGGCGGCGGATATCGTGTTGAAGGAGTTGCGCGAGATCGGTTCCGTGATCATCGCGAGATCCGAGAACGTCAGCTTCACAGCGAGATCGGGAAAATGACGGCAGAGCAAGGTGAAGCCCTGCGTCTGCTGGATCTTCGGATCGCGATGATACCAGCCGTGCCAGCGGTCGAGCTTTGGCTGCTTGTCAGTGCTGTTCCAATACGTTTGCATCAGTGCGCGCCCCTCCTTCTCCTGCTTCAGCAAAACGTAGGTGCCGGCCATGTAGGCGGCAGCCAGCGTGTTCTGCCACTTGCCTTTGTAGTCCTTCTCCAGCGTGTCGCGCAGACTGAGCACGAAGTTTGTCGTGACCTCGCCATTGCGCGTGAGGAGATAAATCGCAGCCGCTTGAACCTCCGCCTCGTCGAGCGAGGCGATCTTCGCGCGCGCCATGAGTTTCATGCGGCCCCGCGCGCCGTCGATGAGATCGGAACCCGGTTATAGTAGTTCCAGATGTCAACACGGTTGGCCGAACCGCCAGCCGCGGCGGCGGGATAGAGCATGACGGCCATCTGGCCATTGCCCCCGGTCGCATTGGTCGCAATCGTGCCGACATAAAGACCGCGATTGGCAGCGGGGCCATTGGTGATCGCCACCTTGTTCAGGTAGATGCCATCAACGCGCTCAAGCTCG
>JANOBO010000276.1:0-15182 GCA_031411695.1 Verrucomicrobiaceae bacterium | reverse complement strand
GCCGCGAGAAACAAGTCCCTGACGCCCGCTTCCTTTTCAGACAGCTCGACAGCCACCGAGACTTACTACCAGCTCGTCTCGCAGTTCGACGGCGGAGGCGTGGGCTCATGGGGCAATGTCCAGGGCGGAAGCAATCTGGTTCAGTCCACATCCAATGGAGATCCCACCTCAACCCTCACACACGGAAACACAAAGCTCGACCTTGGCGGTGGAAATTTCCTCGACGCTGGCGTCGCAAACGAACTGACCTTTACCAAGACTGACTTCACCGGCGCGGCCCCGAGCACTTGGTTCCAATTGGGCAGCCTCAGCATGTTGAACGGCACGACGTTCTACGACAGCGAGTCGTCCGGAGCCACGCTGACACTCAATCTCAATCTGACCCAGCCGGCTTCCTCCGGTGTCGTGCATGTGGACCTCGGATTCATCAGCACCGAGAACAACGGCACCGCGCTGGAAAACGCCGACATCGTGGAGCTCAAGAGCCCGTCCACCGACTACACGGTGCTCATCGGCGGGGTGACGTATCGCCTCGAACTCGCATGGGCCTCTCTCGATCCCGGCAGCGGCGTCGTGCAGGGCAACCAGTTCTTGATTTACGAAGGCGCAAACGCAAACGCGGAACTGCGCGCCCGCTTCGTCCCCGACCATTAAATTTCACCGCACTACCCCCATCATGGAAGATATCCACGAACGCAGCCAGCTTGGTTACCGAATGCTTCATCTCTCGAAGGATTCCGGCGTCAGCGACTTTTACATCACGCCTTGGGAGCAGCTCACCTACCGCAGAAACGGCAAGCTCTACTTCGATTCGTTCGTCTATCAGCCGGAGCGCCCGCTGGAGTTTCAACCGGGATGCGTGGACTACGCCATGGGTTTGGGAAACCGCCGCTATCGTGTGAACCGCATGGTCACGCGCGGGCGCCCGCGCTGGGTCATGCGTTTGCTGCCCGAGGAGATTCCGGAAATCTCCAAGCTCATGGTGCCGCCTGCGGCCATCAAGGCTTTCCTGGAGGCTAAAAATGGTCTCTTCCTCGTGTGCGGTGCCACAGGTTCAGGCAAATCGACCACCATCGCCTCAATGATCTTGGAGCGGGCAAAGCGGCGCCAGGAACACCTGCTGACCTTTGAGGATCCGATCGAGTACCTTTATCCGCCGGGCCTTCCATCTCTCGTGTCCCAACGCGAGATCGGCACCGACGAACTCGACTTCGGCAAATCACTCCGCGCCGCATTACGCCAGGCACCCGATGTCATTCTAGTGGGGGAAATTCGTGACGGTGAGACGGCGGAGATCGCGCTCCAAGCTGCGGAGACGGGGCACGTCGTGGTGGCCACGCTCCACACCTCTTCCGCCGCGCAGACCGTGCAGCGGTATTTGAAACTCATCCCGAGTGACCGCATCGAGAACGCCACGCTCTCCTTCGCCGACTCCTTCCGCGGCATCGTCTGCCAGCGCCTTTTGTTTGACGAGTCGCGTGGAAAACGCTTCCCGATCCACGAGGTGCTCCTGCCATACGATTCGGTGTGCGGGATGATCCGCCGCTCCGAGTTCAAGAACCTCGAGCAGGAACTCGAGGCCGGATTCACGCGCGGGATGCTCAGCTTCGAGCGCTGTCTGCAAAACCGCATCGCCGACGGCTGGAAGCCCACCACGACCCGCAAGACGGGTTTTCAGGAGCACGAGGTCTATGATTTCCTTTCCAAAGAACAACTAACATCTGTATATGCTGCTTGAAGAAATAAAAAGCGTGTTGAGTTTCGCCGCCTTCAGACCGGATGCGGACGATCCAACGATCACCTGGAGCAAGCGGTTCGAGAATCGCAAAGCCCTGCTGTTGAACATCAGCCGGAGTCAGACAAGCTGGCGCGGGGTCAACCGCAAAGGCAAGTTCGACGAAGGCGGCGTGCAGGAGGGCGAGTTCGCCGACATCGCGCCCCAGCGCGCTGAAGAGTGGCGTGCGATGACGGATGGAGGGTGGTGCGTGGTCTCGCTGAACAACCGCTTCATCATCAGCCTCGAGAACAACCTCATGCGCGGGGACAATTGCATGCACCTCCTGCGCACCAATCCGCGCGCGGTGCTCGGACCGAAGTATGACCGCGGAAAGCGGTACGCCTTGTGTCATCATCCCGAGACCACGGCCAGCATGCTGCTGGCCTGCGAGGAGGCCTTCGTGAAGGTTTCCGAGGATGTGCTCAAGACCATCGGCTTGCGGCCCGGCCGCATGTGTTGCGGCCTTTTTGCGATGATGGAGTACGCCATCCACAGCATTTACACCGGCCAGTCAGGCAGCCCTCCCGGCAGCTTCGTTCTCGTGGGCGCATGTGAGGGCTCCGTCGCCGCGCTCGCGCAGCAGGATGGCCAGTGGAAGGACCTCCGATGCCGCAGCGGCCTCGGCATGGAGGCGGTCGAGACCGCCCTGCAGATCATCAGCCCGCTCGTGGCCAAAGCCCCGCCGGGCACGCCCGTGTTCTTCATCAGCGACGGCCAGGACCAAAAGTTCCGTCAGGACCTCATGACGCAGCTTGAAAAGGTCGGTGCTCGTGACCTCACCCAAGATGACCTCATGTGGCAGGTGATCGGCACAAACTAAACAACTCCCTTCATTCATCTCATGAGCACTTTCCTTTGCCACGACTTCAAGACACCGCGCACGGACACATCACGCCGCCTGCCTAACTCATTCCGCATCGTCCCCATCGGCTTCTACCTCGCCGTGGTCGTCGGTGCCTACTTCGTCACCATGGACGTCATCAGCTATCGGAGCGCAAACCGGGACAAGGCCAAATACGCCCAGATCAAGGCCCAGCACGAAGGCGAGAAGGCAAAGCACGACGAGCAGACCTCAGGCCTGAACGTGGAGACGGCTCGTGCGAAGGAAGTGGCGAAATGGATCGAAGGCACCCGCGTCATCCAGCCCATCTGCGTGAAGATCGGCCGCTCCATCACCACCGAGGCACGGTTGAGCGAATTGATTCTCGAGCGCAATGAGCAACTGCCCAACCAGCTCGTCATGTCCATGAAGCTCACTGGCGGCGGCGTCACCGAGGTGCAGCAGATCCAGACGAACATCGAACAATTGAACTACCGCGCCTACAGCCCGCAACAATCCAAGCAGGGCGAGGTCATCGACTACCGCTCAAACCTCGTGTGGCAGCAACGCTGATTCACGCCGTCCCCACCATCCGCCCCAAAACACCATGAATGGAAAACAACTCGCCTGCGTGATGCTGATGATGATCGTCGGCATCGTGACCTACACGGGTCAGATCGTCCACAAGAAGGCCGACGCCGTCCGCGCCGAGGCCAGGGCCGCGCAAGACGCGGCACAGACTGCGGAGAACGAGCGCCAGATCGCCGAGATCACCAGCAAGCGGGTGGACTCCGAGTCCGCTGACATGCGGCGCTTTCTCGACACCTGGACTCCGCTGATTGACAACGTACAGACCTCACAGGAGGTCGAGAACGCCATCCAGGCCAGCATCCGCGCCGCGAAGCTCTACGTGGACTCGCAAAAATTTGAGCCAAAGATCTCTCGCGCCGGCAAGCTGATCCCCAAGATGGTGAAAGCCACCATCATCGCGGAAGACGACTACCCAAAGACGATGAACTGGCTCGGCGAGCTGGAGAAGAAGCTGCCTTTGGCGCGCATCACCGTCTGCCGCATGACACCCGGAAAGGACACCAAGAGTGTGCGCATGGAGCTGTCCCTTGAGGTTCCCATCATCAATCTCAAAGTCGATCCGACTGAAAAGACCACCGCCCCCACGAAGAAGGCATGAACACCACCCACCTTCACCCATTCCACAGCGTCATGAAAAAACTGTTACTCGCGACCACAGTCCTGGCACTTTGCCTCGCCCCGAAAACGCGCGCCCAGGACGAGACCGCTGAAGACGGCACCAAGCCCGGCGAGGTTGTTTACGCCCTCATCCTCCCTGAGGAGAAGGCGCCGGAGCTCGTCAAGCCAAACGAGCCCAGCCCTTTCGGCGGCATTTTGGATGACAAGATAAAGGACACCGCCTCTGGCGAGGAATCCAAGGTGGGTGACATGCTCCGCTCACTGCCTGTGGTCGGGAAGTCATCGCTCAATTGCGTGCTGCTCGGCGACATCATCCTGCGCAAGGGCGAGGTCGTGCCGCCCATCATCCCGAACCAAACGGTCCAGTTGTATGTACGGGACATTTCGGCGACCGAGATCGAGCTGGTGTGGGTGGAGAAGAAGCCCACCGGGCTGAATCCGCGCACCTTGACGATCCTCACAGACGTGTCCCCGCAGGTCATGCAGCGCCTGCCGGGTGGTGGCTCGAAGGCAGGCTCCGGCCCGCCGGTGATGGCCATCATCGCGAAGGCGAAGTCACTCCTCGCCCTCGAGTCATCCAAGCCCGCGCCGCGCGCGGAACTGGCGGAAGACACCACGCCTGCCGCAGATGCTCCGCCCGGAGCTTCGGGCGAGCCGGCCAAAACCGGTGGCAGCTCGCTGCTCAATTTGTTCTTTGGAAACCAGCAGGTGAAGGAACCCGCAAGCGCCAACAAGCCGTTGGAGCAGGAGGAGACGAAGCCCGGACATGAAGCGAAACCTTAAACAGGGCTTCACCTCAGCGGAGCTGCTCCTCGTCCTGGCGCTCGGGGGGATGGTCATCGGCGGTGCCGTCGTGTCTTTCGGCACTCTGGTGCGAAATCAGCCGCGCGTCTCCGCCGTCGTCGAGGTGGAGTTGGGCACCCGGCTCAACACTTGGTACGGCCTGCCGCTTGCGACCACGAAGAAGACCGTCACCAGCGCGCCGAACTACGGTGCGGTCGCCCTCGCAGAAAAACTGCGCGAGCAATTCAACAACGATGTCATCAGCGCCACCGCCGTTTTCTGCCTCACACGGGATGCCGCCAATCCTTATCATCCGACCACCATCCCCTACAATCCCGCCACGGATGAGATCCTCGATACCGGCGTGAAGTTCAGAGATCACCTCAATGCAAAAGGCCTGACCGCAAACAGCCTCTTCGGCAGCGACCGCTTCTTCAGCTCCTCAAAAAGCAACGCCACGATTTTCATCCTCGGGTTCTCAAAGACGCCCAATGAACTCAGCGTCATCGCCACCTATGACATTGATGTCGTGAAGGTTCTGAAACCCGACGGCTTCTACGCATCCGTCCGCAGATACATCGGCCCGCCTGTGGTGAACGTGAGCGAGCCCCAGGGTTACGACATATTCTATCCGCCCTACGCCACGCTCTACAACTCTACCACGTGGGCAAACGCCAACGGCACCACGGACGGCTTCACACCGCTTTTCGTCGCCTTTGAACGCACGGCGCGGCTGGCGATGACGGAGGGCACCACCAATGACAAGTTCAAAAAGGCGGCGGAGCGGCCCTTCTATTTCGTCTGGTGGCCCGACCCCGGCGCGCGCGACCTGCGCAAGCAGCCGAACTCGTACCCCACGACCGACCCGCGCGCGGCCTACAACCATCAAGGCGGGCGCACCTCCTTCATGTTCACCGTCCCGATGTTCCCTTCCCTCTGATCGCACGGCCATGAAAATTCGTCGTTCATCACTCCCCCCGCCTCGTGGCTCCCTCATGGTCTTCGCGCTGATCATGATGGTGGTGGCCGGATTGTTCATCGGCGCCACGGCATCGCTGATGAGCAACCGCGCCATGCAGGCGAGCTACCTCGACGTGGCGATGAAGCGGCGCATCGCCATGGAGAACTCCAAGGCCTTCAACCAACAGTTCATGCTGGAAAGGACCTTCAACGTCGGCAACACCGTGCTGCCTCTTCAGACTGGCCGCTTTGACAATGACTGGGGCGGCGTGAATACCGGCTCTGGATGGACGAACCTGCGCGCCTTTGCCTCCACCTCGCTGCCCGGTACACTGGCCACCGTCTATCCTTATAACTACACCGGCCTGCGTCCCTCCGGCAGCTACCTCATCACGCAGAAAACCACCCGCCCCTCGGTGCTCACCGAGGTCGATGCCTTCACCGCCTATTCGTTTCTCAAAACTTTCACGCCCGGCCTCGGCGGAGATCCGCTCGTCGTCTATCGCAAGCCGGCCAATGCGCCGGACCAGATCGAGCTGGCCGACAAGGGCGCCGGCCTCAGCTTGAAGGTCAACGGCCGCGCCGTCATCCGCGACCCCGATTCATTCTTCGCCCCCAGCACGGCAAACCCATTCGAGCTGCCCATCCGCGTCAAGAGCCTCTACATCCAGAAACACAGCGCCACGCGCAAGCTCTTCTGCAAGGAGTCGGTGGACGGAGAGGACATCCCACCTTCAAACCTCGCCGCTTCCCGGTCCACAAACGGCCCCACGCCGTCCACTGTCACGGCTGCGGATCTCTACGACGGCACGCTCAACGTCATCGACAACGACTCGAACCCTGACAACTCCCTCTGGCACTTCATGGCCCGCGAAAAAGCGGCTGGCACCGGGGACTATGTGACGATCACCAGCAAGGCGGCCACCGGCATTTCCACCGACCCTTGGCACATCGTCAGTTACAAAACGTCCGATGCACCTGCTGTGCAGCCGCTCTTTCCGCCTCCCTCGTACCCGAGAGGTTACGGGGCCACCTACCATGTGCTCACCATCAATCTCGACCACCCGTCCCTCCCCCACCTGCGCATCCACGGCGTGATCGATCAGATCGTTCTCATGGGGCAGACAGGTGCCGCCCTCGCCAGCGCTGCCACGCTCCCGCCCGTGATGATCACGATGGTTCCGAACGGTGCGAGCCCCAATGACTTCATCAACCTTCAATGTGTAAATGAAAACAACCGCCGCATGGTCGTCGGCGTTCAGGACAACCGTCAAACCACGCTCGACGTCTATTGGAATGGTTCTTCTGCCAGCCCCACCTCGATCAACTGGCGCATGGTCCTCATCAACGAGAACCGCACCATCTGGGCCAACCTTCCCTCCTCCATCACCAAGAAGGTCATCATCACCGGCGGTGTCATGACAAACTGGTCCTTCAAACGCCGCGGCAACGGCAGCGCCGACCGGCTCACCCTCACGCCCGACAACAACCCGGAACCCGCCGGCGCATCCGGCCCGCGTTTCAGCTCCCTCCTGCCACGTGATGGCTGGATGGAAAATTACTTCCTGCCCACACCGCCATGAATGTGACCCGCCCCTTCTCCTCCCTCCGCCGAGCCGGCTACACGCTCATCGAAGTGGTTGCCACCGCCGCCGTCATCGCCGTCGGCATGTCCGGCGCCGCCTCGCTCTCCGGCACCATGATGGCGCAGGAGGATCTGAGCTGGCGCGTCGCCGTCGCGCGCAATTATCAGGAGAACATCGCGCGCCTCTGGCAGCTCGGCTTGTCTCCCAATGAAACCATGGCCCTCATCCCCTCCGCCTCGGGGAATCCCCTGCTTTCCGAGGTCGTCGGCGCCAGCCCCACCCTCACTCCCACCGGCCAGGTGAATGAAGATCTCATGGGCGTCATGGAGGCCGCCGTGTGCAGCTTCACCATCAACACTGCAAACGTCGCCGGCGCCGGAGCGGGCGGCACGAACCAGATCACCATTTACCGGCCCACACTCCGCTAGATTTTGAATCTTCGACTTCAAATTTCAAATTCTCCCCACCGCCATGCTCAAGAAAGTCAAAGTCACCAACATCAACACAGGCGTCACCTCCTTGCAGCTCATCGATACCGACACGCATGAAAAAGCGTTGATCGGCTGCGGCCTGGCTCCGAATGAAACCGCCAGCATCGAGGACGTCACCGGGATCGACGAAAAGATCCAGCGCCTCAGTTCTCCTGGCGCCAGCTCGGAAGATTGCGCCGCATTCTTCTCCGGCTTGGGCCGCTGTCTGGAGCGGAACATCGGCATCGTCAAAGGTCTGCAGCTTCAGACGAACCGCGTGAAGTCCGCCAAGTACAAAGGGCTCATCGCCGAACTCGTCACCTCCCTCTCCATGGGTGAGAAACTCAGCGAGGCCATGGCCAAGCATCCGGTCGAGTTCCCCGACGAGCTGCTCTCCCTCATCATCGCCGGTGAGGAGGCCGGCCAGCTCGGCCGTGTGTGCCGCCGCATCGGCGTCACCGCGAAGAAGTCGAACAAGATCGTCAAGAAGCTCAAGGCCGGCTTGATCTACCCCGCCGTGGTCATCGTGCTCTGCGTCGTCGTCGTCATCGTCATGAGCTTCACGCTCGTGCCCGCCATGGCCAAGCTCTTCACCGCGTTCAAGTCCGATCTTCCCGCCCCCACCAAGGCCCTCATGTGGCTGTCCGATCTCTTCCTGCACAGGCCCTACATGGCGGCGCTCCCGTTTGTCGGCTTTTACTTCTTTTTCTCCAACTGGGGCAAGATCTCCAGCACCGCCTTTGTGCAGAACCTGTCCATCAAGCTGCCCGTCATCGGCATCATCGTGCGCAAGTCCGCCGCCTCCATGGGCTTCCGCACCCTGGCCATGCTGGTCGATTCCAACGTCAGGCTCACCAGCGCTCTGGAGATCACCTCCAAGGCCACCTGGCACAACCACTACAAGAAATTTTTCGCCAACCTGCGGGACCACATCGCCGTCGGCCGCACCCTGCACGAAGGCTTCCTTCAGGAGTCCCATCTGCTCGGGCCGGACGGCCGCAATCTCTGCGGCCTCATCGAGCTCGCCGCCGAGACCGGCACCGGCACGGAGATGCTCTCCGAGATTGCCGACGACTACGAGGAGGAGCTGGACGCCCTGGCCAATCAGATGGACAAGCTGATCGAACCCCTCACCATGCTCATCCTCGGCATCATGGTCGGCTTCCTCATCTACGCCATCTACGGCCCCATCTTCAGCCTCGGCGACACCATCCTGCCGCACTCCAAGAAGCGTTGATGCCCCGCTAATCCCGAAAGGCGGACGTGTCGTCCGCTGGCTCCGCCGGGCTTCAAAGCCCGCCTGCCAGCCGGATGCCGACGCCGAACAGAAATGAAAAGGCGGTGAAGGCCTTGGATTCGAAAAGCCATGCCGTCACCAGATCGATCCGCTCATCCACCAGTCCCGGATGGGTGTGAAACGTGAACAGATGCTCAAACAACGAGATGCGGAATTGAGTGAGCAGATTGACCCAAAGCACGCCAAACAGCGCCACGCCCGGAGCACATCCAGCATGGCCTGACGTTCATGTTCAGGCACTGGCTTCATCGTTTTCTCACCCATCCTGCTCTTTGCGCCTCTCACCCCTCCTGTCTGTAAGGTTCGACATCATCGTTTACAGCGGGCGGATGTGGACCCACCGACCCTCCGCATCGAGCGCTTTGGCGACGATGCCGCCCTGACTTTCTTCCGTGATGCGCAGGTCATAGACCTTGTCCCGCACGCCATCGGGGTAGTGCGCGTGATAAAAACCGAGCCTTACCCTTCCGCGCGGTCCACGTTTCACCTCATCGACCCGGATCGGCGAATCCACAGGCTCCCCGCCGTCGATGACGGTGATCTGATACCATTGGCCAAGTTCGATATGGAAAAGGGGTTTCAAAACACGACCCCCAACTTGGCTGAGGCACAGGACTGGCAGACTTTGTCGTCACACATCCAGCCGAGGGGTTGGCGCTCGCCGCACATGGCGCAGGTGCGGAAGAACCGCCCCCGTTGGAGCAGATCACGCCGCTCAGATTCGACCGTCTCGGGCGCAGCACCTGCGGGCAGGGTTTTCACCGGCACCCAATGAGATTCGGGCGTGCTGGGATGCGGCCAGGAAATGGTGAGGCATTCCAGCATCGGCCCGGCCTTTCCGGCGATCACCCGGGTGAATTCGTTGAGGACTTCGTCGTCGGTCATGCGCGTGCTGGCATGAAGTGGTGCAATGTCAGGCCCTTGATGCGCAAGGGTCAGGCCGCGCTCAATGCAGCCCGTGCAAGGGCTGCTTCAAACACTCCCATCAGTCTTTCCTTCTGGCGGACTACCGGCTGTCGCGGATCGAGCACCTTCTCCAAAGCTAGACCCGACTGTGGCTCGGTCAGACGCAGCAGCCGCCCGCCGTCCGCCAGCTTGACGAGGTCCATTTGGATGTTGTTGCGCTCGTCCATGCCTCATTCTCCCCGGAACCCATAGGATTGCAACATGCGGTTCAGGCTCTCAGGCGACGCTGGGCCGAATCGTTCATGAGCCTCATAGCCGGCGCGTTCAAAGTCGCCCTCATTGAATTCGATCACGCTCTCCGGCGGATCGTCAATGGCCACGGTAACCGCCTCCAGGATTTCATGATATAGAGTCACCGAACATTCCTTGTCGCTCAGCCCCGGCTGGATCGTCACGACTAGCCTCCGTCCAGTGACCCGCGTTCGCGCAATCGCCTCACGTCCCACGGCATCCACGAGCGGGTCCGCTGCCCGTTCAACATGGTCGAAGGTGAACCTTCCGAGGAGCACTGCGTTCTCAAAAAGGTGGAGATTCATCGTGGTCAAATACTACCTTCCGCCTCCGTGAAGCGATACCATCCTGCGACAGGATCGCGTCCAGATACGCAAAAACACCGAAAACGGGAACAGGCAGTTGGTCGGTCGCGTACTCGGGCGGCATGGGGCAGCAACTATGGCAACCAGCGGGTCGCTTGCAAACGTGCCGCCGCGCGTCTCTGGATTTCCTGTCCCATGTCGTGGATAAGTTGACACACTGCGTCCCATTCTTTCGGGGACGACCGTCGCCAGCGAATCATCGTTTCGTGGTCCCCATCGCAAAGCCGCACACAGCCGGTGGAGGTGTGGCGCCAGAACATCGTTTCGCGTTCTTCCGCATTCAGAGGCACTTTGATGGCCCGCAGACGCTCCCGCAGGGTCTGGACTTCCGCCGGTGTGACCCTCCGCATGCACCAGCAAGATTCCATCGATCGGGTCGGGCACCGCCGCGGAGCACATCCAGCATGGCCTGACGTTCATGTTCGGGAACTGGCTTCATCGTTCTCTCACCCTTCCTGCTCTTTGCGCCGCCCGCACCTCTTGCGCCTTGTCCAGCACCGCCGCATCCGTGCCTTCAAACCTTCGCTCCCCGCTGTCCGGCAAAGCTTCCCCCGTGTAGCGATACCCGCGACGCGGGATCATGATTTGGGCGGCGAATTTCCATGAATTCATCATCCCACCTTCGCCGCGCTCAGTCATTCAGCAGTTACAGCAAGTCCTGCATCTCCCCGTGCCCTGCTTCCTCGATTTGCTTCCGCGTCGAGCGCTTCCACGCCTGATAGCCTTCCCACAGTTCCACGCGCTCTTGCGCGGTTCTTTCGCCGCTCGCATCCTCGATCGCAGTCTCCCACTGCTCTCTGCTCTGCAAAATGGCCTGCCGGAGGGTTTCCACGGCTGCATCGCGCGCCGCTTCGGCCACCCGGGCGGCTTCTTCCACCTTGTCCAGGTTCTCATCCGCCTTCACGATGGCCGCGCGTTTCTCCCGCAGTTCCTTGAGCATGGCATCCACCGGCTCGCCCTTGGCTTGCAACGCCTTGCGGTTGGCCACCAGCGCGCATTCGATTTGCGCAAACTCCTGCATCCGCCGTGCCGTATGCGCCTTGCGCTCCGCCGGGCTTATATCGTCACCATCCTCCGGTAGATCTGTCTTCATTTCAAAAGCGAGCGGCAGGTTATAGGGACTGGAAGGTTGTGACAAATCGGTCTTGAAAGACTCTCGATATACGCGCAATCTGACCCGTCGGAAGGTGAAATTCGGCTTCAAGCCGTGTGATGAAGGGTTACCGCCCCGAGTCCTCTACCTTCCGACTTTTCGTTTTCGCCACATCGAGCGGCTCGCGCTTCCGGGTGTGATAGGTGCCGTAGCTCGCCTCTGAAACATCATCCGCGTCAATGAGCAGTGCCACTTTCGGCCAGATCAGGTCAAGATACCGGTCTTCGTTCCTGGCAAATAGCCGTTGAACGGCCCACAGGCAGTAATCCACTACTTGCAGGCCCATGCTGGCTTGTGCTGGTACGGCGAGCACATCCACAGCCGCATCGGCGAATGTGCCAGCCGCCTTTTTCGAATACTTTTGCGCATGAAGCAGATGCTCGCGCAAGGACCGGGTGCGCGCCTTGCCGCGGCTTGCGAAGATGACCTTGTAGGAAGGTTCCGTGTGCAGCTTTTTGTCAAACAGACGCCTCACCGCGCTATCGTATAGCTCGCTCGGGGTATAGCGGTAGGTGGGATCGCGCTGGTTTCGCAGCACCACCCGCCGGTGGACGGCAGACATGGTGCGGCTGATGCCATAAAAGTTGAAGTCATGCCGCAGCAGCACCTTGAACACTTCCCGCCTTACCTCAGGAGGTCGTCCTTTGCATGGAAGAATAGTGCGGTTTTTCCAGCCTGCGGCAGCATGGAGGGCACGCCTTTGAAATACGGATCAGCCAGCAAGGCGGCCCGTAGTTCCGCGAGTTCCTTCTTTAGACCGGGCAGATCAGTGAACTCCACCATGCCGAGGATGAAATGATCCTGCACCTTCCCGGTGCCGATCAGCAATCGTCCCTTGGAGTCAAAAATCACACCGTCACCGCTCTCATCCACATAGTAGTGGTGCGAGGGCTTTACGCTTGAGGGCGTGAAGGGAGTGTTCATCATGCGGGATGTTTCACGGTTGCTGAACGTGGCATAACGCCTTCGCCTCGCCTTCCTCAATCGAAACCTCCACCGCGCGTTTGGCTTTCGCGAGGCGCAACCCGAAGACTTGGAAAAACTCGTTCCAGAAGGTCTGCTTTTCCGCACTCTCCGAGCGGTCCCGCGCATGATCACGCGAAAAGCGGATGGCGCGGCCGCGGACTTCGTTCCAAGACAGATGCGGCATAGGCAGTGATCAAAGCGGTTCCGTTTTCTGATAGCAAGATTGATTCGCCAAGAATCTGCATGGCTGATGGAACTCGACAGCACCAAGCCGGAGATCAGACTGAAGTCGCTTCGGGGCGCTCCGCGCTTATGTCGTGGCGGAAATATTTTTCAGGCCCAAAAAAAGTGATTACCAAAATCATGCCGTCTGATGCAATCGCCGCAATGCCGCAGCCACTGAAGCCTTACATCCAGAGCGGCAGCACGCCGCCGCCTACGCCGCCGACGCCGTAATCGAAGGAGGGCAACGGGAACTGGCCCGCTGCCGGATTCTCATAAATGAGAGGAAATCTCCCCCAAAAGGCCTAAACCAAGGCGCTGACCCCCTTCGGAAGGGTAACTATATACTTGACGCATAACTGGTTTTGAAGTAGTTTTTGCCCATGAACGAAAGCGGCCAACCAGAAACGCAAGTTGAAGCGATCCGCTTCTTTGCCGATTCGCAGAACTGCCACGACTACATGGTCAAGATGCGGTGGCCCACTGGCCGATTGCAATGCACGCATTGTGGCTCCGATCAAATCGGCAAGCTGGTTGTTTCCAACCGCCAGACGAAAGACAGAATACTCAAGAGCGGCAAGGTTGTGAAAGGTGTGACTCTCACGCGGTTCCTTTGGAACTGCAAAGCGTGCAAGAAGCAGTTCACGGTCAAGAGTCGCACGATCTTCGAGGACAGTCCGTTGCCCCTTGAAAAATGGCTTCCCGCCGTGTGGATGATCGTAAACGCGAAGAATGGTATCAGCTCATGCGAACTGGCCCGCGCTCTTGGAGTGACGCAGAAAAGCGCGTGGTTCATGGGTCACAGAATCCGCGAGGCATTGCGTGAGGGAAGCTTTGAGATGATGAGCGGTGGCATTGAAGCGGATGAAAGTTACATCGGCCCAAAGGCCCGCAGCATGAATGCAGCACAGCGCCAGAAGCGCCCGAAAGGAACCGGCATGGTTGCCATGACCGCCGTGCAGGGTTTGCTGCAACGGGATGTGCGCAAGAACCATTCGCGCGTGAAGCTTGCCATCCTGAAAGGCACGAAAAGGAAAGAAGTGCAAGCTGGTGTTAGGCAGTATGTGCTGAAAGGATCAAGCGTGTACACCGATGCGTTGGCGTCGTATGTAGGATTGTCCGATGAGTTCACGCACAAGGTCGTTGACCACGCCGTCTGCTACGCAAAAGGCGCGGTTCACACCAACGGTCTCGAAAACTTTTGGTGCTTACTCAAGAGGATGGTGAAGGGCACATACGTCTGCCCTCGCGCGTTTCATCTTGCCCGCTATCTGGATGAGGAAGCATTCCGCTTCAATGAGCGGAAGGATGACGATTCCGAACGCTTCACAACAGCAATGAGCGGCGTCAAAAACCGCCGTCTTACATGGAAGCGTCTGACCGATGCCGACAAGAAATCTAAGCTTTCCGCTTCGCTGGACGCTCCAACTCCAGGATCCGCTCTTTCGAGACTGAAAGAATGGACTTCATTGCGGCATCCATGTGGTTACCGGCCTCCGTGCCGGTGCGATACTCAACTGGTTTTTTGGGCGTTCGACCTCGATCTGTCGGAGTCATTCCATATCATATTGACGGACGCCCGAATTACAATAGATTAAAATACAACAGGCCACCGACTCCACCGCTGGATGCGGCGTGATCGATGACCTGGGTTGCTAACCTAACGCCCTTGTGCGGGCCGTTTACGGGTGGGAATCTTCCTCCTTGGCATGGAGGCCGGATTCCCGCCCGTTCGCGTTTTTAGTCGTTTCGGCTGGCAAATTTTTCTTGAACACGGAGGCCATGCTGCCTTTTCCCAGGGTGACCACACAAATCTCACCATGCTTCTTCATGCGGCTCAAGACAAAGCTGATGTCGTCTCGCTTCATCGGCGTTCCCGATGCGGTTAATTGCTCCGACACGTTGTTCAAATTGAAATCGGGTGGGGACTTGTCTATTGCGGCTCGGACCAAGTCCGCCTTTGATATTGGCTTGGACACAACCACCCTCCGTGCCCTGTCCGGCACTGTGCGGACTCTGGCGGGGGGATGACTATTCATGGTCACTGCGATTTGAGTTGGAGCGCGATGTTCAATGTCTCGCGCCACAAGATCATACGCCCGCATCAACTCCTGCCGTTCAGCGATCTCACGCTGAACCTGTTCCTTGGCTTGTTGAAGTGATGCGATTTGCATGGCTTGAAGAAAGCACAATCCGAGTTGGCGTCAACCGACGAGCCAGAAAAAGCCAAACTATTTTCAGCCACGCCACCCTGCATCCAATCTGCCTCGAATGTCGCCACAAACGAGCACACTGTGCCACACCAATTTCACAATGTGTAAATACAAATGTATTACAACCGACATACAACCGACATACAACCGCAACCCATTATGCG
>JANOBO010000275.1:0-29075 GCA_031411695.1 Verrucomicrobiaceae bacterium | reverse complement strand
TTGGATTCACACACGCCAATCTTGCGATCCGTCGTCCAGAGCTGCTTTCCGGCATACAGCAGGCGGCCGTCTTTGAGCTGGATGGGGCCGTGCGGGCTGTTGACGATAGTGGGGATCTGTGGCGACCAGCTTTTGCCGCCGTCGGTGCTGCGAATGACCCACTGACCGAGCTCGGCTTTGCGCTCTTCGTCGTTGAGTCGCGCATGAGCAATTTTCCAGGCGTTGAGTTTGCCCTCGGCGATGAAGTGCGAGGGCTTGCCAGCGAGGTGTTCATTCAAATACTGCTCGTAAGCCAGCGAGGTGAAGGTGGTGACGAGCAGCGTGCCCTTCGCCGTCTCCAGCACGCCGGAGTCGCGGTCATCCGTGGCGGTGTCGAGCAGCACGCGCGGCCAGGTCCATGTTTTGCCATCATCACGCGAGGTCATGGAATGGACGAGGCCGAAAGGGCAGACATGCGCGTCACGTCCGCCGGACCAGGTGAGCCAAAGCTCGCCATTTGCGCGCCGCGCCACAGTGGGCCAGCCGTGATAAAACTCGGGCTGCCGGGAGATGACTTTGGTTTCGAGAATCGTGGCCGGCTCAGCTAAAAGCCAAGGGCTGAGAGCGAAGAGAAAGACGGTGAAGAGTTTCATGGCATTTGGGAATCAGTCGGCGAAACGCAGCGCGTACAGATCGGCATCCTTGAGCTTCACGCGGAGGCGAATGGTCTGGCCTTTCAGTGCGGTGACATCGAGGGCGCTTGCTTCAAACTCGTCGCCGTAGAGTTCGGGCATGGTGGCGAGGACTTTTCCTGCATCGTCGAGCGCATCGATCTGGATGCTGCCAGCGGCGGAGGTGGCGTAGTTCAGCACGAGGTGTTTTCCGGTGAACTTGAGCGGGTGCGTGATGAACTCGCCTCCTTTCGCATCGGCGTGCATTGAGGCGAAGCCTTGCTTCCGCACGGTGAGGCGGCGGATGCGGTGGTCTGCGTGGCGGTAGTGCTCGCTGATGTAGAGCGACCATTCGGTGTCGCCGGTGATGATGCCGTTGGCGGTCATGTTGTTGCGGTCGGTCCAGTTTTTGAGATCGGGGCCGGGGCGCACCCAGGCTTCGAGAAAGGGGCGGTCCCAGTGTACGCCATCGCGGCTGGACATGAAGACCGCGTCGCTCACGCCTGGGCCATCATGCGCGGGGACTTTTTTGCGAGTGGTCACGAAGCGCTTTGGGAACGAGAAAAACAAATGCGGCGCGGTGGGGCAGGGGACGGTGGCGGAAGTATAGAAATGCTCCATCGGCACGCCCTCGGCGTAGCGGTGCGGAGTGCCATCGCTCCAGGCGAGGAAGTCGGCGGAGGTCATGCTTTGCACGGCGCGGACTTTGTTGCTGAAGATGCGGCTGAAGCAGACGTAGCGGCTGCGTGTCGTGTCGTAGAAGGCGAGGTTCTGCGAATCGAAAGCGCCTTTGGTGATGATCGGCGTGTCCTTCATCTTCTTCCAATTCACGCCGTCGGCGGATGCAAAGGCGTAGAGTCCGCCGGGCGTTTCGCCTTGATGCCAGTTCTTGCCGGGCTGTTTCACGCCGCCCAATGCTTTGAATCGCTCCCCCGGTTTTGTCACGGGGTTCGCGTCGAGGAAAGGCGAGAAGTTGTGTGATTCGACACCGCGCCAGATGACGTTGTTGTCCTTGGTGCCGCCGGCTTCGATGAGGCCCAGCTTCGGTCGTGTGAAATGAATGCCGTCTTTGCTTTCAGCGACGCAGGTGACCTGCGCGTCACTGTGATCACTGCCGCCGGAGGAGCCGCGGTAGTAAAGGAGCACTTTGTTGCCATCCTGGAGCGCGGTGAAGTAGGCGCACGTCGGGCCTTCCCACGGCTGGTTCGTCTCCAGCACGATCTCGCGTTTCACGGGTTCGTGCAGTTTCAAAGCGACTCCGCTTTTTTGCGCGACGAGGAACTCATCGACGAAGAGTTCCCAACGTGAGCCCAGGTCGGGGGGCGCGGCAATGACGAATGCAGAATGCAGGATGACGAATAGGGGGAGCAGGATGGCTTTCATGGTTGTCTGGGTGCGGTGAACTGGATGGCGTAGAGATGGGCGTCTCTGAGCGCGAAGCGGAGGCGGACGGATTTGCCAGCGAGCGAGGAGACATCGCTGCCTGCTTTCCAATGAACGACGCGCTCGATGGCGTCGCCGAAGTGCTCCTCCGAATCCTCGAGCGTGAAGCCGGGAATGGGTTTTCCGTCCGGGTCCTGGAGTTCGACGCGGATGCTGCCTGCGGCAGAGCTTGCGAAGTTCATCGCGAGCTTCGCGCCGGTGAAGGTGAGAGGCTTCGTGAGCAGCTCGCCGCCCTTCATCGGCGCGTAAATGGAGACGAAGCCGTCGAGCCGCAGCGTGTAGCGTCGCAGCTCGCTGCTTTTTCCCGTCCAGTAGCTCTCAGTGGAGTAGAAGGAGAGTTCGTCGGGAGCGCCCGCGAGGGACGACTTGGTCTCGACGACATGCCACGCGAGGTATTGCTGGCCGTAATTCCATGCGCCGTCGCGCTCGATGCCGGGCGGCAGAAAGGCTTCGTTCCAGCGCTTGAAGGTCACGCCGTCGCGGCTGCACATGAAAAGCCCCTCGGTGATGGCGGTGCCGTAGCGCTGGTTCGCTTTCGCGCGCCACTCGCGGTGTTCGCGCTCGGGCAGCGCGCGCATGGACTCCGACCAGCCGCGCTCGATGTAGCGCGAGGGGAAGCCGATGAGCAGATGCGGCGCACGAAGGTAGGGTTTGATTTGATTCGTGTAGAGATGCTCGGCGGGCGAGTCCGCGTAGGCGACCTCACGCTGGTTTTCCCAATGAAGAAAGTCCTTCGATGTCGCAGTGCGGATGGCGCGATAGCCACCCGGCTTCCAGTTGTCCTCGTCCGTCACGCCAGCGGTGAAGATGCGCCAGTAGGCTCGATACAAGCCGCTGTTCGCATCCCAAAACGCAAGGTTCTGCGAATCGAACGCGCCTGCGGTGATGACCGGTGCGTCGGCCATCGGCTGCCAGCGCAGGCCGTCGGCGGACTTGAGAGCGAGCAGACCCTTGGGCGAGTTCGAGCGCACGATGGCTTTGTATTGCGCGTCGGGCGCGGCGGCGGGGTTGTCGTCCTTGAAGAACGCGGGATGGCCGCCGTCGGGGTTCACTTTGCCCATCATGCCGTGCGGGATCACGATGTTGTTGGCCTTCGAGCCGCTGAACTCATGCAAGCCCAGCTCCGGCTTGCGCCAGTGGATGCCATCATCGCTCTCGGCGTAGCAGGTGAGGAGCGGATGCTCGCCGGTGTTCACTTTGCTGGGCGTGACGGTGAGCTGCCAGGCTTTGTAGTACATGCGGTAGAGATTCCCGTCGCGGAACACGCTGTGATAGCCGCTGCCGCTGCCCTCCCACGGCGCGTCGTGGATGAGCACGACCTCGCGCGGCTGCGGCTGGTGAAGCCTTTGCTCCGCGCAGCCGCTGAGGCGCTCGATGAGGTGATCGTCCGTGAAAAGCTCGCGGCGGGAGCCGAGGGGGAGCGGCTGCGCGGCAAAGACGAACGCAGAATGCAGAATGACGAATGAAAACAGTAGCGAGGTGGCTTTCATAGCTCGGAGAGGATGTCTTCGATGGAAATTTGCGCGCCGCCTTGCTGGCGGCTGCGGATGCCGGCGATGATGACGGCCATCAACTCGACAGTTTCGTCAAAGGGCAGCGGACGTGTGCCGGTGCGGAGCAGGTCGATGAAGGCGACGAGCTGCGCGCGGAAGGCGTGGTAAGTGTCGCTGAACTTGAGCGGGAGATCGCCTTTTGTGCCGTAAAGATGGACCGCGCCAAAACTGCCGTATGCATCGTGCAACGCGCCGATCGTAAGCTTCACGCCGCTGCGATGGGTGAGGTGCATGACATCGCCTCCCGCGTCGCTGTGCGCCTGCACGGTGAGGAAGCCTGTGCCGAGCAGCGGCTCCACGGCCTCGAGCGCGTGGATGCCGTAGCGTTCCCAGGATTTGCAGGTGAAGCTCGTGATCCAGCGCAGCTCGCCGAGATGAGAGAAGTCCGCGCGCATCTCCTTCATGTAACGCAGGCCGCTGGTGGAGAGCATGATTTTGCCCTCGCGATGCCATTGCGCGAATTGTCTCAGCTCCGCCTCGGTGGTGGCCATCGGTTTGTCGATGAACACTGGCAGGCCCGCCTCGATGAAAGGCCGCGCGCGACGCACGTGATCGCTGCCATCGTCTGTCGCGATCACAACGGCATCGACATGGCCGATCACATCCTCGGGCTTCGCCACGACATGCTCGATCAAGCTCGATGCGGCCACTTTCGGCGCGTCGGCGGGATCATCCGTCCAGACGTGCGTAACGCGCGCGCCTGGGATGCCGATGCCTTCCTGCGGTTCCTTTCCCATGTAGTCGATGATGCCCGCATATGGACAGAGCCGCGCCATCGCCTCGGGATCATAGCCATTCACGATGGCGCTCCAGGAGTAGGGGTGCCCGTTGCCCTCAATCATGCCGAGCATGGCGAGTCGAAGTTCTCTGCGTGTGGTCATTGGATGCTGACAGGAAGTTGGATGGCCGCGCATTTCAGAGCGGCGGCGTTGAATTGAAATCACTGCACAGCTTTATCAAAGGTGTGGGGCGGCGTGATCTTGCCTTCGATGCCAGCATGAAAGGAATTAGCGTCAGTGGGAAACAGCTAACTGCTCTTCGGCGGTGGTTACGGGTGCCGGGTCCGGTCTTTGCCGCCGTGCTGGTTGAATGTGACGTCGAAGGCAGGCGGGAATGTTTGCGACACGCCTCTGCGTTCGCGCTAACGCAGAGTCCGCCCTTTCGTTCTGAGGCTTCACCATGACTTCTTGCCTCGGGCGGAGATCCCGTGTAAAACACAAATCGAATGTGACTCCGGCGATTTTTGATCGTCACAATTCAAGCAAGTGTCCCCGTAGTTCAATGGATAGAACGAGGGTTTCCTAAACCTTAAATACAGGTTCGATTCCTGTCGGGGACGCCACCGAAGCGAAATGAGGCAGGCACACAGCATTGGCCCAGGACGCCCCCACCGCGCCCCAACGTGCGCATCGAACACCGCCGCAGCGGATCAAAAATCGCCGCAAAAACAATTGACGTACGAAGGGAAATCCAATTAATCTGAAAATGTCCCCAGCAAACCAACAACACCACAACAACATGGCAAAAAAAGCAGCGAAGAAACCAGCACCCAAGGCGGCAAAAAAAGCCGCGCCGAAAAGCGCAAAGAAAGCCGCCCCCAAGGCCGCGAAGAAAGCAGTCAAGGCCGCCAAGCCAAAAGCTAAGCGGAAGCCGAATCCAGCCCTCATGAAGCCGGTGCAGCCGGATGCCGTGCTCGGAGCAGTCGTCGGATCAAAGCCCGCAGCGCGCGGCCAGATCACGAAGAAGCTCTGGGACTACATCAAGAAAAACGGTCTCCAGGACAAGAAGAACCGGAGGAACATCAATGCCGACGCGGCCCTCAAGGCAGTGTTCGGTGGTAAGACACAAGTGTCGATGTTTGAGATGACCAAACTCGTCTCGAAGCACATTAGCGCCTGATCGGAAGCGATCACGCATCCCCGCCATCTGCGCCGGCTGAGAAGGCTCCTGGATTTCCAGGAGCCTTTTTTGCGCCGTGTATTCTTCAATTCAGCACGAGGCTCTTTACCGCCTTCGAGATCA
The DNA here is from genome assembly GCA_031411695.1 of Verrucomicrobiaceae bacterium. GTDB lineage: Bacteria > Verrucomicrobiota > Verrucomicrobiia > Verrucomicrobiales > Verrucomicrobiaceae > JAIBCL01. The sequence goes on along the minus strand of JANOBO010000275.1, from coordinate 23,407 downwards.
TCGCGCTGCGCAGCGCGTCGGGCCGCACCTTTTGCAGAAATTCCCGGAGGATGTGAGGGGAGTCCGCCAGCATCGTCGCGGTGCGATCCTTCGCATAGGGCCAGATCGAGTTCTGATGGAGAAAATCCAGGTCATCGATGACGTCCTGGACGTCGCGCTCGGTGAATCCCGCAAGCAAATAGGCATGTGCATCGGACAAAGTCATGATCGCACCGGAAATAGCCACGCATCGCCAGCTCGTCAACGTATCTGAACGGAGGCCCCCCGTTATGACAACAAGGCCGCATTCGATGAGCAAGCCCGGACGTCGGAATGGATGCCCAGGCAATTTGAGAACTCGGTGGCCAGGGATGGAAGCGCTTGTGACGGCTTGGGAAAACCGGCGGGAGAATGAGCGCGTTTGATGAAAGTCGTTATTTGTTTTTTTGGGATTGGTTTCCGGCGGCCGGGTTGGATAATGTCGGCGCATGACCGCTTCACATGCCAAGATCGTTTTCAGGGCCAATCTTCTGCGGCCCGCAGCGGCGGGAAAGGGAGGCTGGACGTTTCTGACCTTGCCGCAGTCCGCGAGCGCGTCCTTGCCGTCGCGTGGCATGACCACTGTGGAGGGCACTCTAAATGGCCGCCCCTTTCAAGCCACGCTCGAGCCGGACGGCCTGGGCAGCCATTGGCTGAAGGTGGGGCGGAAGCTGCGCGAATCGGCTGGCGCCGAAGTGGGAGATGAGGTGGTGCTGGAGATGGCACCGTCGGATGTGGAGCCCGAGCCGAACCTGCCGGCGGATCTCAGCGAGGCTCTCGCCGCCGCTGATCCGAAGGCGCGTGCGCTGTGGGCGGACATCACGACCATCGCCCGCAGGGATTGGATCCAATGGATCGTCGCCGCAAAGCGGACGGAGACTCGAGCACGCCGGGTGGAGAGTGCGTGCTCGATGCTGGCCGCAGGGAAGCGCCGCGTCTGCTGCTTCGACCGGTCAGGAATCTACAGCAAGAGCCTGAGCGCACCGAAAGCGGCGAAGTAGTGTGCCGCTGCCTGAACCGACAATATGAAGACATCCCAATTCCACGCCCCACTTATGCTAGCGCTCGGAGTCGCAGCGCTAACGCTCACCTCATGCGAGTGTTGTACTTCTGAAAGGGAGGAAGCGATGATTCGAGAACTTCGAGCGGACGCTCTGAGGCGCTCAGCACCGAAACCGACGCCCTTCAGTAACAGCCCCGCCTCCGCCCATACTGCCATTCGGTAGATGGAGGTTCCTGACTGAAGTTTTCTTCAGCGGCTTCTTCAATGTAAAGCCGTGAGCCCCGCCGTGGGTTGAGGCACGGAAGAGTCCTAACCCGGACGGCGCAGGGTGGGCTCGCGATCCCAGATGCGTCCGGCTTTGGCAATCTTGATGTAGGCGGCCATGCTGGCGGCGTTCTTCAGCGAGATCACTCCAGCGACTGGCTTGACGTTCGCGCGGTCGAGGAGAACCTGCGCGGCCTCGGTGTGAGCGATGACCTTGAGATGCGCGAAGGCATTGGCGACCCAGTCGATGGCTGCAGCCTGGGTGGCAAGGTCTTTCGCCCCCGCCTCGCTTGCGAGAACGACCACTGTGTCAAAAAAGATTGAGGGCGAGCCGCTCAGCGCTCCATGCGCCTCGACGGATTCTCCCTCGGAGTCGGCCGCTCCGCCGACCTTCGGGGCGACGATGAAGAGCGCGGCCTTCTCGGACTTCGCCTTGGCGCGCAGGGCGGTGAGGAGCGCGGCATCGAAGCCATCGGTGATGAGCACGCCGATCTTCCGGCCTGCGAGCGTGGCGGGCGCCTTTGCGAGAATGCTGAGCGCGGGCGAGGGCTCGAGGTCGCGAGGTGGCACCGCTGGTGTGATCACATCCGACTGACCGCTCATGCCCAGCGCGTCGGCGACTTGCGCGTGGAGTTCGTCATCGACGTTGGCCAGGTGGCCCAGCATCCGCGTGCGGATCGCCTTTGTCTCAACCTTGGCGAGTTCAAAGGCGAATGCGCTGATGATGTGCGTCTGCTCGGGCGGCGTCATCGAGCGGAAAAACATGCGCGCCTGCGAGTAGTGATCGGCGAACGTCTCGGAGCGCTTGCGGATCTTCGTGTCATTGATTTCCTCGGGGAAGCTGGTGAAGCCGCGCGTCGGATTCTCACGCGGCGCGCCGCCATCGAAGGAGTTCGGCTCATAGTTCACGCGGCCCTTGGGCACCTGCATCTGGCGCAGGCCGTCGCGCTGCATGTTGTGGAAAGGGCAGCGCGGCGCGTTGACAGGGATCTGATGGAAGTTCGGTCCGCCTAGCCTCGAGAGCTGCGTGTCCTGATACGAGAAGAGGCGTCCCTGCAGCAGCGGATCGTTCGAAAAATCAATCCCTGGCGGCACATTGGATGGAAGGAATGCGACCTGCTCCGTCTCAGCAAAGAAATTGTCCGCGTTGCGATTCAGCACCATCCTGCCGACCATGCGGAGCGGGATGATTTCCTCCGGTATGAGCTTGGTGGGATCGAGCACATCAAAATCGAGCTTTGCGGCCTGCTCCTCATCGAAAACCTGGAGGCCGAGTTCCCATTCGGGGAAGTCGCCTCTCTCGATGGCCTCCCAGAGATCGCGTCGATGGAAGTCGGGATCGGCGCCGTTGATCTTCACGGCCTCATCCCACACGACGGACTGCGCGCCGAGCTTTGGCCGCCAGTGAAACTTCACAAAGCGGGATTCACCCGCGGCATTGATGAGGCGAAAAGTGTGCACGCCGAAGCCCTCGATCATCCGCAACGAGCGCGGGATGGCGCGGTCCGACATGGCCCACATCAGCATGTGCATGGACTCAGGCGTGAGGGATGCGAAGTCCCAGAAATTATCGTGCGCCGATGCCGCCTGCGGGAAGCCGCGGTCGGGCTCCATCTTCACCGCGTGGACGAGGTCGGGGAACTTCATCGCGTCCTGGATGAAGAAGACGGGGATGTTGTTCCCGACGAGATCGTAGTTCCCCTCGCTGGTGTAGAATTTCACGGCAAAACCACGCACATCGCGCGGCATGTCTCCCGAGCCAGCGCCGCCGGCGACGGTGGAGAAGCGCACGAAGACCTCAGTCTTCACCTTCGGATCCTGGAGGAAGGCCGCCTTCGTGATGTCGCCCTGAGATTCGTAGCACTGGAAGAAGCCATGCGCGCCCGAGCCCCGCGCGTGGACGATGCGCTCCGGAATGCGCTCGTGATCAAAGTGCGTGATCTTCTCCCGCAGCACGAAGTCCTCGATCAAGGTCGGGCCGCGCACGCCGGCGCGGAGCGAGTTCTGATTGTCCGAGATGGGGATGCCGTGGTTCGTCGTCAGCGAGTCGTGCAGTCTTTCCACCGTCTGATGAGTCTCCGCGGGCTGGGCTGGAGCTTCTTTGGCGGCGGACTTGCGGGGGCGCGGTGCGTTAGGTTTGGAGGCCATGGGAAGTGTGAGTTAGGTGGACGAGTCAGGCTGGATGCCCGTGCTTCGCAGACGACAATCGCGCGAAATTTTGAGTTGGTTGTATGCATGACGCGTGCTTGAACAATTCGAGGTCGCGCGGGGTTGCTCGCGAACTTCCCGCTCACGATGCGCTTCCAACACCGCTGCGGCTGCGTATCAACCTCACGCCTTGACTCCGCGCACCGACTTCACATGACTCCGCCGCTCCTGAGTGCCAATGACCGCGGATTGTACTGCGCGGCGGGCGATTTCTACATCGATCCGTGGAAGCCGGTCGATCTTGCGGTGACGACGCACGCGCACAGTGATCACGCGCGGTCCGGCTCGCAGTGCTACCTCACAGCCGAGCCGGGCCGTGGCGTGCTGCAGGAGCGGCTGGGCGCGGCGTCACGCATCGAGACGCTGCCGTACGGCGGGAGCACCACGCGCAATGGAGTGACGATCTCGCTGCATCCGGCGGGCCACATTCTCGGCTCCTCGCAGGTGCGCGTGGAGCATCGGGGTGAGGTGTGGGTGGTCAGCGGTGATTATAAAACGCAGGCGGAGCCGACGTGCGCGCCATTCGAGCCGGTGCGCTGCCACACCTTCATCAGCGAGTCCACCTTCGGCCTGCCCATCTATCGCTGGCGGCCGCAGGAAGAAATCTTCGCGGGGATCAACGAATGGTGGCGCACCAATCAACAGGCGGGCCGCACGAGCGTGTTGTTCGCGTATTCGCTGGGCAAGGCGCAGCGCGTGCTGGCAGGCGTGGATGCGACGATCGGGCCGGTCTTCGTGCATGGCGCGGTGTCCAAACTGCTGCCGCACTACGCGGCGGCGGGTGTGCGCCTGCCGGAGATTCAGCCGCTGGAATCCGCAGGCGGCGGCGGGCTGGTGGTGGCGCCAGGTGCTGCGGATGGCACACCGTGGCTGCGGAGATTCGGCGATCTGTCAAAGGCGTTCGCGTCGGGCTGGATGGCGCTGCGCGGCGCGCGACGGCGGCAGGCGCTGGATCGTGGCTTTGTGCTTTCGGACCATGCGGACTGGGATGGGCTGATCGCATCGATCCGCGCGACGCAGGCGGAGCGCGTGCTGCTCACGCACGGCTCCACCGGCCCGATGGTGCGCTGGCTGCGTGAGAACGGCTGGCAGGCCGACACGCTGGCCACGCGGTTCGTGGGCGAGGCGGGTGATGCGAATGAGGAACCGAAGACGGCGGAAGCGGCGGAGACGGCATGAGACGATTCACACAACTCTTCACCGCGCTCGATGAGACGAACCGCACGAATGAAAAGGTCGCGGCGCTCGAGTCCTATTTTCGTCAGGCCGATCCCGCCGATGCCGCATGGGCGCTGCATTTCCTCTGCGGGAGAAAGCTGCCGCGCGCGCTGACGTCCACGATGCTGCGCGTGTGGGCGGGCGAGGAGTCGGGGCTGCCGGCGTGGCTCTTTGAAGAGTGCTACCACGCCGTCGGCGATCTCGCGGAGACCGTGGCCCTCGTGCTGCCGGAGTCAGCGTCCACGTCGTCGCTACCGCTGCATGAACTCATCGAGCAGCGCCTGCTGCCGATGCGCGAAGCTGGCGATGCCACACGGCGCGAGCTGCTCGTGCGCACCTGGCGTGAACTCAGCGGCACAGAGCGGCTCGTATGGAACAAGCTGATCACCGGTGGCTTTCGCGTCGGCGTGGCGCAGACACTGGTGGTGCGCGCGCTGGCTGCCGTCGCCGGAATCGAGCAGCCGGTGATGGCGCATCGTCTGCTCGGAGATTGGAAGCCGACTGCGGAGCATTTTCAGCGCATCCTGAGCGAGACGGATCTTGGTGTGGGCGAGGTCGCGCGGCCCTATCCCTTCTTTCTCGCATCGCCGCTGGAGAGCGAGCCCGCACTTCTCGGCGACATCTCGGAGTGGCAGGCGGAATGGAAATGGGACGGCATCCGCGCGCAATTGATCCGCCGCAGCGGCGAGTCGCTCCTGTGGTCACGCGGCGAGGAAATCGTGACGGACACCTTTCCTGAGATCACCGAGGCCGCGGCCGCTCTGCCGGACGGCACGGTCATCGACGGAGAAATCCTCGCGTGGCGCGGCGATGCACCGCTGCCCTTCGCAAAGCTTCAGCGTCGCCTCGGGCGCAAGGCGGTCAGCGCGCGGATGCGCACGACGTTTCCCGTCGTGCTGATCGCGTACGATTTGCTCGAGTTGAACGGAGAGGACCTGCGCCAGCGCCCGCTGCAGTACAGACGCGAGCTTTTGGAAAACGTGATGCGCGAGGCCGCGGAACGTCCCGCTGCGGTCAAGAAGAGCGTGGTGTGGGAGACGCCGGACCTCTTCGAGCCGCGGGATCCTCCGCGCGCGGCGCTGCCGCTGCGTCTCTCCGAGGTGCTGCATCCGCAGGCGTGGGCGGATCTGAAGCCGCTCCAGCTCGAATCGCGCGGCCGTCAGGTCGAGGGCATCATGCTGAAGCGCCGCACGTCGCCCTACAGCGTCGGGCGACAGCGCGGCGACTGGTGGAAATGGAAGATCGATCCGCTGGTGCTCGATGCCGTGCTGATCAACGCGCAGCTCGGCCACGGCAGGCGCGCGAGCCTTTATACCGACTACACCTTCGCGCTGTGGGACGACGGCAAGCTCGTGCCCGTGGCAAAGGCCTACTCAGGCCTCACCGACGCGGAGATCCGCGAGGTGGATGCGTTTGTGCGCGACAACACGATCGACAAGTTCGGCCCTATCCGAGCCGTGAAGCCGGAGCTGGTGTTCGAGCTGGCTTTTGAGAACGTGCAGAAATCCACGCGGCACAAGGCCGGGCTGGCGGTGCGCTTTCCGCGCATGAACCGCTGGCGGCATGACAAGAAGCCTGCGGAAGCGGACACGCTGGAGAATTTGCGCGCGCTGCTGCGGGAGGGCGCAGATTCATGAATGCCGCATGGCTCGGCTGGTTTAAAAAACTCGGATGGAAGCCCTTCCCGTTTCAGCGCGAGGCGTGGGCCGCATCGCTCGCGGGAGAAAGCGGCCTCGTCCATGCGCCGACGGGCCTCGGTAAAACCTACGCCGTGTGGGGCGGTCCCGTGATGCAGTGGCTCGATGAGAATCCGGACCGCGCGAAGTGGCCGAAGCATCCTGAGCCCATCCGCGTGCTGTGGCTCACACCGCTGCGCGCCTTGGCAAACGACACGGCAGAGTCGCTGCGCCGGCCGCTCACCGACCTCGGCATTCCATGGACCGTCGAGCTGCGCACGGGCGACACCACATCGGCTGCGCGGCAGAAGCAGCGCAAACGTTTTCCCACCGCGCTCATCACCACACCGGAGAGTCTTTCGCTGCTGCTCACGCATGCGGACACGAGGGAGAAGTTTGCGTCGCTGACGTGTGTGATCGCCGATGAATGGCATGAGTTGTTGGGCTCGAAGCGCGGCGTGCAGGCGGAGCTTTGTCTCGCCCGACTTCGGCAGTGGTGTCCCGGCCTGCGCGTGTGGGGCCTCTCCGCGACGCTGGGAAATCTGGATGAGGCGATGGACGTGTTGCTCGGCAGCGCGAGAGCATCCACCACCTCGCGCCTGATCTCCGCGCAAGGAGGAAAGAAGTTTGAGCTGCAAACGCTGCTCCCGCGCGACGCGGAGCGTTTTCCTTGGGCGGGCCACATCGGATTGCGGCTGCTGCCGGATGTGATCCGCCACATCGAGAAATGCCAGACGACTTTGTTGTTCGTGAACACACGCTCCCAGGTCGAGCTTTGGTTTCAAGCCTTGCAAGCGGAGCGGCCCGAGTGGGGTGACAATCTCGCGCTGCACCATGGATCGGTGGATCGTGCGCAACGAGAAGTGGTGGAGGGGCGGCTGCGCGCGGGCACGGTGAAGTGCGTGGTGTGCACGGGCAGCCTCGATCTCGGCGTGGATTTTTCTCCTGTGGAGCAGGTCATCCAGGTAGGGGGGCCGAAAGGAATCGCGCGGATGCTGCAACGCGCGGGCCGCAGCGGACACCAGCCCGGCGCGCTGAGCCGCATCTTGTGCGTGCCCGCTCATGCGCTGGAGCTGGTGGAGTTTGCCGCGGTGCGTGATGCCATCTCGCGCGGTGAGATCGAGGCCCGCGTGCCGGTGGACTGTCCGCTCGACGTGCTCGTGCAGCATCTCGTCACGCTCGCGCTCGGCGGCGGATTCGTGGAGGCGGCGGCGCTCGCAGAGGTCCGCTCCACCCATGCGTTTCGCAATTTGAGCGATGACGACTGGCGCTGGGTGCTCGACTTCGTCACGCGCGGCGGTCAAAGCCTGCGCGCCTATCCGCAGTTCCGCCGTGTGCAGCAGGACGGCGACCTCTACATCGTGAACCAGCCGGACATCGCGCGCTTTCACCGCATGTCCATCGGCACCATCACGAGCGATGCGATGATCCGTGTGAAGCTCATGCGCGGCCGCTTCCTCGGCAGCACGGAGGAGTCCTTCATCGCGAGGCTGAAGCATGGCGATGGATTCTCCTTCGCCGGAATGCAGCTCGAGTTTGTCCGCGTGCATGACATGACGGCCGTCGTCCGCAAGCGGAAGAAGCCAGCCCGCCTCGTACCGCAGTGGCTGGGCGGCTACATGCCGCTGTCGAGCCAGCTCGCGCGCGCGATGCGCGCGAAGCTGGCCGAGGCGAAGCGCGGCGAGTTTGACTCTCCGGAGATGCGGGCGGCCAAACCGGTGCTGAAACTCCAGGCCGCGTGGTCGCTCATTCCCGATCCCGCGGAGCTGCTCATTGAATGGACCGAATCACGCGATGGCGCGCACTACTTCATCTATCCCTTCGCGGGCCGTCTCGCGCACGAGGGGCTCGCGGTGCTGACGGCTCATCGTCTCGCAAAGATCGCGCCGCGTACTTTTGCGCTGACGATGAATGACTACGGCTTTGCAATGACGACGCCCGCCGCGCTCGACCTCGACGAAGCCACTTGGCGCGAGGTTTTGTCGCCTGAGAATCTCGTCGAGGATATTCTCGAATGCCTGAACTCGACCGAGCTGGCGCGTCGGAAATTCCGTGAGATCGCGCGCATCGCAGGTCTGGTGTTTCAGGGCTACCCGGGTCGTGGCAAAAGCACGCGGCAGATCCAAGCCTCCAGCGGCTTGTTCTACGAGGTGTTCTCCAAATACGATCCGGAAAATCGTCTGCTGGATCAGGCGCGGCGTGAGGTGATCGAGCGGCAGCTCGAGGTCCGCCGCCTGCAAGACACGCTGCGTCAGGCGCAATCGATGCGGCTCATCGTGCGCCACACCGAGCGGCTCACACCGCTGTCGTTTCCCCTCTGGGCGATGTGGGTGCAAGGGCAGGTGACCACCGAGGAGTGGGCGGACCGCGTGCGACGCATGAGCGAGCAACTGGAGGCTGCCGCGAGCAAACGATGAACCCGCGCGGCGTGACGATTGAATGGAATGGCGAGACGCTCGCGCTGCTGCCGGAGCGCGCGATGTGGTGGGCGCGCCACAGCACGCTTTTCATCGCCGATCCACACTTTGGAAAAGCCGCCGCGTTCCGCTTTGCCGGCATCCCCGTGCCGGAATCCTCGCACGACGATGATCTCGAGCGGCTCTCCCGAATCCTCGACAAAACCGGTGCGCAGCGGCTCGTGATCCTCGGCGATTTCCTTCATGCAAGGACCGGCCGCAGCGCGGGCACGATGGCCGCGCTGAAGCAATGGCGCGAGACTCACGCGGCGCTCGACATCGTCCTTGTTATCGGAAATCACGACCGCCATGCCGGCGCGCTGCCAGCGGACTGGCGCTTCCAGTGTGTGACTGAGCCGTGGGCGCTCGGTCCGTTTCTCTGTCGTCACGAACCCATGGAGCAAGAGAACGCGCCGGTCTTCGCGGGCCATGTGCATCCATCGTTTCGTCTGTCCAGTCGCGGCGGCGCGTCGCTTCGCGCACCGTGTTTCCACTTCGGCGCGCGCCTGGCCGTACTTCCCGCTTTCGGGTCGTTCACGGGCACCCATTCCGTCCAGCCGCTTCAAGGCGACCGCGTCTTTCTAGTCGGCCCAGACTCCATCAGCGAGACCTTCCACAGGCGCGCTCAACGCCAGGGTTAGCGCGCGACACGCAGTTTCTGGGCGGGCCGCGTCTCCGCGTGGAGAAACCGGCGCATCTGCTAGTACGCGTGTTGTTGGGCAACGGTGGACTCGGCGGCGATGCAGTCGGACGGGACGATCAGTTCGTACGCGCATCAAGCGAGGTGGAGAAGAAGGCGGAGTGAGCAGCGCGGTATCAGTCTGATCAGGCGCGCAGCTTCATCGTTTGTTCGGCCTCCCGGCGGCCCAGGCCGTCAGGATTTGTGGTCGCCTTTGTCGCCTTGGCCTTTCTCCGCATCGGTCTTCGCTTGTGTCCTGCGGTCTGCCGCGAGGGAGAGGCCCACGTCATCGCTCTCCTTGAAGGTGCCATCCTCGGCGCGGCGCACGTAGCGCTTGTCGCCCTCGTGCGGCTCGATGAGTTCGCGCTTGCCGTCTGCCTTTTTGTTTGTGCTCATGCCCGGTATTTCGCGGTCGCGGGCGGGGGTGGATGGGTTCCGTAGCGATCTCGAAAACGCATACCTCCAGAGGCGTTCGCGAGTTCGATAAGTGAAAAATCGGACGCCATCAACACGCTGAGGCCCGCGAACCCCACCACACCCTCGATCGGCATGAATCTCGAGCCAACTCTCATCACCGGCGCTTCCAGCGGCATCGGCCTTCACCTCGCGCATCAATTTGCCGGTCACGGACATCCGCTCGTGATCGTCGCGCCGGATCAAGGCGAACTCGAAGCGCTCGCTGTGGAACTCAATGCCAAATATTCCGTCGAGGTCCGCGCCATCGCCACAGATCTCGAAAAGCCGGACGCGGCCCAACATGTGTTCGACGCGGCGCAGGCGACGGGGCTCGAGATCGGCGTGCTGGTGAACAATGCGGGACACGGCTTCTGGGGGAAATTCTGGGAGATTCCCATCGAGAAGGATCTGTCGATCGTGAATCTAAACATTGTAGCCGTGTTACGCCTCACGAAGCTCTTCCTGCCGCCGATGATCGCGCGCGGACACGGCAGAGTATTAAACACGGCCTCCATCGCCGGATTCCAGCCCGGCCCATTGCTGAATGTATATCATGCGAGCAAGGCATTCGTCCTTTCATGGAGCGAGGCGTTGGCCACGGAACTAAAGGACACGGGCGTGAAGGTCACCGCGCTCTGCCCAGGGGCCACAGACACTGACTTTTTCCCAAAGGCCGGCATGGAGGAAGTGTATGGATTTCAAAAAGGCGGCGTGATGGCACCGCAGGATGTCGCGAAGGCCGGGTACGACGGGATGGTCCGCGAGGATCTCTTCGTGGTGCCCGGCGCGATGAACAAAATGCTCGTGGCCGCGCGCCGGCTGCTTTCCGACGGCGCCCAGGCCAGCATCAGCGAGAAGTTTTACGAGAAGGTGCCGCCGAAGGACAGGCTGCGTCATCGCGGTGACTTCGAGAACAAGGCCGTCGAGAAGGTCTGAACCCAAACCCGCCACGTCATGATCTCATTCTCTGACCCACGCCACGCCTATCCACGCCCGCCTTACTCCGCGAAGTATCAGAAGCCGCCCGGCACTGAAGGGGAGCTGGATCCGGTCGCCGATCACGGCGAGTCGAGCTACGTCGGCCACGGCCTGCTGCAGGGCCGCCGCGCGTTGATCACCGGAGGTGATAGCGGCATCGGCAGGGCCGTGGCGCTGGCATTTGCGCGCGAAGGCGCCGACGTGGCGATCTCTTACCTCAGCGAGCATGAGGATGCGCGCGCGACGGAGAAGCTGGTGATCGATGCCGGCGCAAAGGCTGTGCTGCTGCCCGGTGACCTCGCCTCGAAGGCCGTGTGCAAACAAGTGGCGGACGGCGCGGTGGCGGCGCTGGGCGGCGTCGATATCCTCGTGAACAACGCGGCTTTCCAGCGCTCACACGATGCTCTTGAAGACACCGCAGACGAGGAGTTCGAGAGGACTTATCAGGTGAACGTGTTCGCCATGTTCAGGCTTTGCCAGGCGCTGCTGCCGCAGATGCGGGCCGGCGCATCGATCATCAACACGGCGTCCATCCAGTCCTTCGATCCGAGCCCGAATCTCCTGGCGTACGCCTCGAGCAAAGCCGCCATCGCCAGCTTCACGCGCTCTCTCGCAAACATGGCGCTCGAGCGCGGCGTGCGCGTGAACGCGGTCGCTCCGGGCCCGGTGTGGACGCCGCTCATTCCATCGACCCTGCCCAAGGCAAAGGCGAAGATGTTTGGCGCGGACAATGCGTTCGGCAGAGCCGCGCAGCCCGTTGAGCTTGCGCCGCTATTCGTGTTCCTCGCCAGCGCCCAAGCCAGCTATGTGACGGGTGAGGTGTACGGGGCGACCGGTGGGCGTATGCCGCTGTAAACGTCAGCGGAATCGCCCCCATGTCTTCGTCTGATCGAGGCAGCATTCGCATCGGGATCTCGGGATGGCGGTATCCGCCGTGGAGGGGCATTTTCTTCCCGAAAGACCTGCCGCAGAAGCGCGAACTGGAGTTTGCCTCAACGCACGTAGGCTCCATCGAGATCAACGGTTCATTCTACTCCTTGCAACGCCCGTCGAGCTTTCGCGCATGGCATGACGCTACGCCGGACGACTTTGTGTTCTCGGTCAAAGGCGGGCGTTTCATCACCCACATCCTCAGGCTGGACGGCGTGAAGACGCCGCTCGCAAACTTTTTCGCTTCGGGTGTGCTGGGTCTTCGCGAGAAGCTCGGCCCCTTCCTCTGGCAGCTGCCGCCAAGCCTCGCTTATGACCGTGGGCGACTGGAATCCTTCTTCAAGCTGCTGCCACGCGACACACTCGCCGCATCGAGGCTCGCGCGAAAACATGACGGCAAGGTGAACGGCAGGGCCGTGATCAAGGCGGACTCAAACAGACCGGTGCGTCACGCGCTGGAGGTCCGGCATGTGTCCTTCGAGCAGCCGGAGTTCATCGACCTGCTGCGCGAGCACGACATCGCGCTCGTGGTCGCGGACACCGCTGGCAAGTGGCCTTTCATGGAGGATGTGACCTCGGACTTCATGTATCTGCGGCTGCATGGCGACGAGGAGCTTTATGCCAGCGGCTACACCGATGCGGCGCTCAAGGAATGGGCGCGGAAAATCCGCGCGTGGTCGCGTGGACGAGCGCCGTCAGGCGTGAAGCTTACCGGCGCGCGCGACCAGCCGCCGGCGGTGAAGCGCGACGTTTTTGTTTACTTCGACAATGACGTGAAGGTGCATGCTCCGTATGACGCGATGTCGCTCGCGCACAGGCTCGGCCTGTCAGAGGCGCCGACGAAACCCGATCATTTCAATGAGGCGCGGGCCTTCGAGCCACGGCGCCATTGGCCTTCCACATCGGCAGCGCGGCGTCGCCCTGCGGCCGTCCGCGCCCGCGACAAATGATGACTCGACCGCGGGCGGCGCCAAAGTCGCGTTTCCAAAACGCCGTGCCACCCGAGCCGGCCCAAAACTTTCTGCGACCGTCCTGCGGGGGTGCCGCGATTGGTTGCCGGCTCGGCACAGAGGCCGCTGAGCCTCACAACTCCCCTGTCCGAGTATCGCATTTTGGGTTGACTGGGCTGGCGGGTCACACCACCCATCTCCGACATCAACGATGACCTCGTTCTTCCGCAACCTGTTCAGCACCGATGGTTTCGTCCCCCGGTGGGATTGCGGCCACTGGACGGAAAGCCATGGCTGGCTGCACATCATCTCGGACACGCTGGTGTTCGGGGCATACGCGGCCATCCCGCTGGCGCTCTGGTACTTCATTGCCATCAAGAAACACCAGGTGCCCTTCTCGATGCTGTTCTGGCTCTTCGGCACCTTCATTCTCTCCTGCGGGTTCACGCACCTCATCGACGCCTCCTTGTTCTGGCGTCCATGGTACCGCCTTTCGGGCCTCGTGAAGATGATCACCGCCATCGTCTCGTGGGCGACGGTGATCGCCTTGTTTCGCATCCTGCCGAAGGCGCTGCTGCTGCCGGGCATCGAGGACCTGAACAAAAAGCTGCGGCTCGAGATTGAGCAGCGGAAGCAAGCAGAGGCGGAGCGCGAGACGCTTCTGGGCCTCGAGCGCGCCGCGCGCGCCGACGCGGAGCACGCGAGCAAGATGAAGGAGGAGTTCGTGGCCACGCTTTCCCACGAGCTGCGCACGCCGCTGAACGCCATCCTCGGCTATGCTACGCTGATGCGGGAGGAAAACGCGGAGGGCGATGAGGAGCTGTCGAAGAAGATCGAGGTGATCGAGCGCAACGCCCTCGCGCAGAAACGGCTGATCGAGGATCTGCTGGACACCAACCGCATCATTAGCGGCAAGCTGCGCCTCGACGTGCAGCCGGTCGAACTCGGCGCGGTGATCGAGTCCGCGCTGGACACGCTCCGGCCGGTGGCGATGAGCAAAGGCGTACGTCTCGGGAAGGTCACGCCGGGGAACACAGTCACGATCCGCGGCGACCCGGCGCGACTGCAGCAGGTGATCTGGAATTTGGTGAACAATTCCGTGAAGTTCACTCCAGCTGGCGGGCGTGTGGACGTGCTGATGGAGTGCGTGGCCTCACATGTCGAGGTGACCGTTTCGGACACCGGCATCGGCATTCCGCCTGACCAGCTCGACTCCATTTTCGAGCGCTTCAAGCAGGTGGATTCCTCTTCGACGCGGCGGCATGGCGGGCTTGGATTGGGTCTGCCCATCTCAAAGACGCTCGTCGAGATGCACGGCGGCACGATCACTGCCTCGAGCCCCGGCCTCGGCATGGGTGCCAGCGTGCGTGTATGCCTGCCGCTGCCAGCCCTTCACGGCACCGACGACGCGCAGTCCCGCCGTCATCCGAACGCCCCGGCTTCCGGGAGTGCCGTGCCAGACCTTCCGAGATTGGACGGCATCGATCTCTTGGTGATCGATGATGACACGGACTCGCGCGAGCTGCTGAACGAGGCGCTCACCAACGCGGGTGCCGCCGTGCAGACCGCGCCATGTGCCGCCGCAGCCCTGGCTGCCGCAAAAGACCGGAAGTTCGACGTGATCATCAGCGACATCGGCATGCCCGACATGGACGGGCTGCAGATGATGATGGAGCTGAGGAAGGACGCCGAATCCATCAACTGCGAGACGCCAGCCGTCGCCCTCACCGCCTTCGCCTCCACGGAGGACAGGAAGCGCGCGCTCATCGCAGGCTTCGACACGTTCCTGTCAAAGCCCGTGGATCCCGGCGAGGTCATCGCCGTGGTCTCGCGCATGGCGCGTCGCAAAGCAGTGGGTTGATCCCATGCCCGATCTGGCGCCCTACGCTTCAATCAGGGCGCAACCCGTCAACCAGGCAGTCGTCCGTTTGCGATGAAAGGGAACCATCGACACCGATGGAATAACCCAAACAACAAACACGATGAAAACCAAACTGCACGTTCTCGCCCTTTCGCTGCTGACCGCCTCCGCGTTGGTCGCTGCGGACACAAAGACCACCAAGACCACGACCGAAAAGGCCGATGGCTCCACGGTCACGGAAACCAAAACCACCACCAGCATGGGCACCCTGTCGGAATACACGCCCGGGACCACGTTTGTGGTGAAGGAAACGAGCGGCCCCGTCACCTACCGCTACGGCAAGGCCGTGACGTATGTGACGAAGAGCGGCAAAGCCATCTCCGACGACGAGGTGAAGACCCGCATCAAGGTCGGCCTGCCAGTGAGCGTCCATTACACCACCGAAGGCGACAGCCGCGTCGTCAGCCGCGTCGTGATCGATGACTGAAGCATCGCTTGAATCTTTAGGGGCCTGAGGAGGGCTTCCGAAGTGGACCGGCACCCCGCAACGGGTGCCGGTCTTTGTTTTGCGGGAGGGTCGTCTCGAAGGAGCCGGCAGGCGCGATTGTTCGCCCATCCATTGTCCAAACGAACGGCGATTGCGAAGCAGGGCATCTCGCGTTCCATTTGAGACACCCCCCGAACGTGAATGAAAAACCGTCTTCCCATCCTCTGCACCGTCGTCCTGGCTTTCTACTGCGGTGAGCATGCCCTGGCTGCCGATGCCGCGCCCGCAACGCCGAAGGAAACCCTGAAGGCGGCGGACATGCGGTTCATAAAGCGGGCAGCCGCCAGTCCAATGATCGAGGGGAAGCTGGCGGAAATGGCCGTAAAGAAGGCGGCCCGCGCTGAGGTGAGGTCGTATGCCGGGCGTGTGGTGGCCGATCATGCGAAGACTCATCTGGGTGCGACTGCGCTGGCGAAGGCCAAGGGTGTCGATGTCGCCGCGCCTGTCGAGCCGGCGGACGCGAAGGCCCTCCAGCAGCTCGGCTCGTTGAACGGGCCGGACTTCGACACCAGGTTTCTCGCCGAGATGGTGACCCGCCATAAGTCGGGCGTCGGCTATTTTCAAGATGCCTCCACCGTCTTACGCGACAGTGAAGTGAAGGCGTTCGCCTCGGCCACGCTGCCCACGCTCACCACGCATCTGAAGATGGCCGTGGCATTGAGCCCAAAGATTGAAACGCCCGTCGTGCCGAAGGAGCCGGACAACACCGCGCGCAATGCGCGTGACCGGGCGGCCGCGAACCCGACGCCCCTGGACCAAGGCAACAGCAAGAGCGACACCGAGATCACCGCGCAGATCCGCAAGGGAGTCATCGCGGCCAAAGGGATGTCGCTGAACGCGCAAAACGTGAAGATCATCACTCTGAACGGAAAGGTGACTCTGCGTGGCCCGGTGAACAGCGCGGAGGAGAAGCGCGTGATCGACGAGATAGCCACACGCACCGTGCGTGCCGACCGTGTGGACAGCCAGCTCGAGGTGAAGTGAAGCGTCGCGCCCGCGAATCCCACCCCTAGCTCGAGGAGATTCTCCTCCAGAAAAAGAACGCCAACGCAGTCCTCACCGACCTCGCGCTCGAGCGCGGCAATGTCGAGGCGCTCGGCGATGGTGATCCAGCCGCCGAGGCCGAGGTGGTGAGCTTCGTGGAAACCGTTGAGGTTTCAGCGACGGCTTCCTGGGAGCGATGCGCTGACCTTCGCGTCAACGTCGCAGCACCCGCCTGCTTACTTTTCAGCCAGCCCGAAGTGCCGCGCCGCAAACTTCAGATATTGGAGCCAGTCGAAGTCTGTGACGTCGTGTTTCCCGGTGCGGTTGTGATACGCGATGAAGTCGCCGACAGGCTGGTCGATCGCAGGCGGCTCATTCTTGCCGAGGCCTTTCTTGTCAAAGAGCGCGAACACCGGCTCCGAGCCCTTACCTGACAGGAACTCACCTTTTTGATCCGCCCAGTCGTCCTCAGACGCGCTGGCGATGTAAACCGGACGCGGTGCCATGAGAGCGACGAGCATGTGCTGATCCACCGGGCATGCATTCGCATCGTCGGCGTAGCTGCGATACTTCGTGGTGAACCAATGCGGGAATGCCTTGGTGATGATCGCGGTGGTTCCGCCGATGTTTCTCCGCATCAGCGCCGCACCGCCTTCGCCGGAGTCATTGGAGATGACGACGCCGAAGCGCGGATCGCTCGCGCCGGCCCAAAGCGAGGTCTTGCCCAGACGCGAGTGCCCGATGACGGCGGCCTTCGTGGCATCCACGTCCTTGTCGGTTTCGAGGTAATCCAAAATGCGGCTCAGGCCCCAAGACCACGCGCCGATGGCGCCCCAGTCGCCGTCTTTCCAAACCGTGCCCGCGCCATCAGCGCTCAGCGCGGCACGCACGCCATCCTTCCAGCCGTCGGCGTGGTCCGGCTCGATGTCACCGTAGTAGGCCGTGGCCACCGCGAAGCCACGGCTGATGATCATGTCCAGCGGCCACCGGCTCGACTCGACTCCGCGCGAGTGCTCCGTGGCCTTGTGGTCCTTCACCGCCTTTTCGTTCTTCGAGTTCGGACGCATCCAGCGGTCGTTCACCGGCACGTCGGCCTCAGTCGAGACTGCGTGATTTCCGTTGAAGCTGAGTCCGGCAAACACGGGTGCGCGCCCCTTGGCATCGTTTGGCACGAGCAGCATCACGTCCATGCCTTTCCACTTTGGATGATTCGAGAGTGAGATGTGGACGAGCTTGCGCGTGGCCTTGCCGCCGAGCGCGTCGGGCTTTGTCGCCGTCACTTCAAACTTTAGATCATCCGGCTTCGGCTCAATGCGGCCATAGACGTGATCTTGAAATAGCTTCAGCACCTCGGGCCGCCGTTGATCCGTCCACTGCCGCGCCGTCGTGACTTTTGTGCCGCCCGTGCTCGTCAGCACATCGGGCAGCACCACCTCACCGACCTTCGCCTCGTCATAGTTGGCCGTGTTATGCTGGGCAGCCGCAAAGGATGCGGTGAGCGCGAGAAGAGAGATGAAACGTTTCATGGAGCGATGATGTCCGGCATCCAGGCGAGCCGCAAAAGGAAACCGTCAGAATTTCCCACCGCGCGGGAGGCAACGTGGGAGCACAAGGCGGTGCGCCTGTCGAAATTGGCGGCCCGCCAAAATCATCGAGCGCAGCGCGCACACGCAGCCGAGGCGCTTCAAACTCACGCAACGTGATTGAGGTCACGCCAGCGCGCCAGCGGCCGCATCGGGGTCGGAGACGTTCGGGTGTGTCCACCGCGTTTCTCGTCCGCACGCTCGTGTTGGGCTGCGCCAATGTTTTGCGCGGGCCGCGCAAAACTGCAGGCGGGCCGCCTGCGCTCCCGGTTGCGCTTTGCGCACGGTTTCCGCTTCGGCATCGCGCCCGGAGGGGCTTCCTTCCGCAGCACGCGGCCGATCTGTCCGGTCAGCCAGAGGTAGTGATCGCTCGGGAGACCATTGTTGGTGACAAAGCCGTGCGGTCCTGCAGGCACCTCGTCCGCGCATTTGAAGATCGCGGTGCCTTCATCCATCTCGTCAAACATCGCGACATAAAGCATGTCCGCTCCGCGCCCGATCCGCTCCATCGCCTGCGACCACAGGAACCGCCCGCCGAGACGCGGGATGGCATCCAGCTTTGCCTCACCGCCGCGCGCGGCCGTGAGATTGCTCCAGCTAAAACCGGGAAACACCACCGGCAGATACTCTTTGCGCCGCTCCCTGCACCACGCGGCGTCGGCGTCGTGAACCGCGGCGATGTCACGCTCCGCGCCTTTGATCGTGCCGTGGCGACCGACGGCCCATGGGCTGATGATGTCCGCAAACTGAAGCACCTCATGCAGCCGCGCGTCCTTCGCCGCATCGCGATCCAGCGTGCGCCAGCCAAACGGCACGCCTGCCATCACCGTCATGCCGCCGAACTCAGGATTGTTTCGCAGGAACTTCAGCAGCGCATCGCACTCCTCCAGCGTATAGTCGCGGTTGTCATTGAAGCCGACGCCCCACACGGCCACGACAGGCTTCCCATTGTGCCGAAGGTAGGAGGGGTCGTCGATGACACGCGCCTCGTTTCGCAGTCGCTTCCAATCCTGCATGACGGTCGCCTCGATGTCACCCGCGCGCAGGCCGCTCAGGTCATACATCACGGCCCACAGCCGATCCGCTTTTGCCGCCCCGGAGCGCACATTGCCGAGCACTCGGTCGTTGAACGCGCGCTGCTTTTCGTTCTTCAACGTGGAGCCAAAACGCTGGAGAAAGACGCCGTCGATGCCGTGCTCGCGCATCCATTCAAAGTGCCGATGGACCGTTGTCTCATTGGCTGAGCTGAACACCTGCGCCGGTTTTCCATCGGCAAACTTCAGCGGAGAATCGAACAGCTCCTCTTTCCCAAACCCGCGCACATCCGGCCACAAGTCGATGCCGCAGCCGCCGACTTTGCCAAAGCCGTAATGCTGCCAGCGGAGGCCCGTGCCGTCTCCCTCAGCGGAGAACCAGCCTTGATAGCCGCACATGATGTTTCCCGTGAGCGTGCTCTCCTCAGCGGTGAGGGCGCGGCTCGTGAGCGCGGCGGCCAATGCCAGGTGAACGATGAGGCGCGGCGGAATCATAGGCGACATCCATTGCGCGTCTCCAGCAGTCGCACCACCGGCAAATCAGCATCCGCGAAATCGTAGCCGCCCAGCTCATCCACGCGCACCCACACCACCGCCGCGTGCTCATGCGGATGCGGCTCCGCACCGCCCGGCACCAGCGCGCAGATGAAGGGCATCAGCTCGATCTCACCCCTCTCGTAGCGATGCCGAGCACTTTGCACCGCCTCGATGATCTCGATGTCGCAGCCCAGCTCCTCGCTGATCTCGCGCACCAGCGCCGATGCCGCGTCCTCTCCCGGCTCCACCTTCCCGCCGGGGAACTCCCACTTCAGCGCGAGGTGCTTTCCAGCGGCGCGTTGCGCGATGAGCACGCGATCATCGCGAAAAATCAGCGCGCACACGACGGGAACGGGCTGCTCCATCACGATGATTTTCCTTCCGTCTGCCGGAACTGCGTCGGCGTCAGCGAAGTCATCTTCTTGAAATCCTTGCTGAAGAAAAACTGGTCGGAATAGCCGACTTGCTGCGCGATCTCCTTGATCGCATCATCCGATTCCACCAGCCGGCGCTTCGCCTGATTGATCCGCTCGCGGCGCAGCCAGTCGATGGGGCTGGTGCCCATCGCCGCCTTGAACATGCGGCTGAAGTGGGACTCGCTCATGCCCGTCATCGCCGCAAGCGCCGCCACGCGCGTCGGCTTGTGGAAGTAGAGACGCATCTGCTCCAGCGCGCGCGCCACAGGCGGTGGCAGCTCTGGCGCGGCGGAATCCAGCAGGCTAGGGCGCGCTTCGAAAGCGATGGCGATGATCTCCGCCACCGCCGCGTCGCACGATGCGGCGTCACCCGGCCGCGTGCTTTGCATCGAGACGAAGACCTTTTCAAAAAACTCCCGCGCCCGCCCCGCATCGATGCCCTCCAGCACCGGCTGGGAGCGCATCTGCAGCATCTGCGCGATGCGGTCCAGCGAGCGCCCCTCAGTCCGCAGCCACAGCAGCTCCCACGGATCGCCCGCCGCCGCGCCGTAGGCATGGGCGTGATGGCAGTTCACCCACACCATCTGCGCCGCCGCCACCTCATGCCGGCGGCCCGCCACGCGCACCCATCCCCGGCCGCGCACGCACAGCATCAGCTCATGTCCTGGGTACGTCTCGCGCTCGATCCGATGATCCGTCCCCCCGCGCAAGTGCCCCGCGCGCACCACAGAATAAAACAAATCCCGCTGCCAATCCGCCGGCGTGGCGTGCAGCGTGGTGATGAACTCCGTCTCGCGGACTCGTGACAGCATGGGCGGCAGTACATCGCTTGTTGCGATCCTGTCCAGCATGGATCATCTCCCGCTGGTGGCATCCTTCAGATCGGAGCGCGGATGCAACACCCTGCCAGACGGGTGCTGTTCGAGCCAGGTCTCAGCCATGCGTCACTTGCAGACGGCCGGCTGGGTCATGCTGGCATTCTCCGCGCCCTTGCTTCTGATATGACTCATTCGGAAAACGGTCAGATGCTTCTCGGCGAAGCGATGACACAATACACCCGTCCATAGAGGCTCACCGCGCTCCTGCCCCGAGCCAGGCGCGCCAATGCGGCAGCAGCCAGAGCACGATGAGCAGAATCCAAAGGGTGCCGAGACAGCACGCGAGGCCCAGGCTGGAGATGCCGCGGTTACCCGCGAAAAACAAACTGCTGAAGCCGATGACCGTCGTCATGCCGGAGAAGAAAACGGCGCGGCCCGTGGTGCGGCGCACGTGGATGATGTCATTGCCGGTGCGCTTGAGTGCGAGTAGGAGATGAATGCCGTAGTCGATGCCGGTGCCCAGCAGAAGCGGGATCGCAGCCAGGCTGGCGAGGTTCCACGATAGGCCGAAGACGCTCATCGTTGCCGCCAGTGCGCTGAGTCCGCTGGCGAGCAAGACCAGCGAGAGCAGCAGATCGCGCGCATTGCGGAAGGTGATTAGCAACGTGACCGCAAGAATTCCGAGGATTGGCAGAAGCTGGCGGTTCAGGTCGCGCTTCACCAGCGACGAGAGCGCGCTGCCGAGCGTCTCCCAGCCCACGACCATCACGCTCGGTGTTTTACGGAACAAATGCTTCAGATCGTCGAGTTTATCGAGATCTGGCAGGCCGGGTTTCCCAGAGACGCTGACAGACGAGAGCGCTATGCCCCAGCCCGGCTGTGCTCCAATGGCAGAGGCCCGCTTCTCCGTGGCGAGCAGTCGGTTTAGCACTGGGGCCGCATCGCTCACACTGGCGTTCTGCGGCCATGATTGCTCCAGAGCCTTCTTCCAAATGGGAGTGAGCCCTCGCAGCAGTGCCAGCGCCGAGTCGGTGAAGCCGGCGGCATCCATTTCCTTTTCGAGACGTGGCTGCTCTTGGATGAGCCACTCGATCACGCTGCGGTTGGTCTGTTGCCCGACGGGATTGGGGATAAGCATTGTAGGCAATGCCTGTCGCACCAAACCTCCGGTTTGTACTTCGGAATTGAACAGCTCGTTCAACGCTTCTGCCAGAGAGCGGAGATTCTCCACCGGAGCGCCGACAAGAATGGGCACGCTTGCCTCGTTCTCGCGGCCGAGACGTTCTTGAATCCACTGCCACGCATCCATTGCTTCGCTCTTAGAAGGACGCAGCGCCTCGGCCTGTGACTCGAAGGCGGGCAATCCGCGCCACGCGAAGATGGCGGCCATGCCGCCGAACAAAATCACCGTGCCGAGTACTGCCAGTCCGTGACCGGC
Organism: Verrucomicrobiaceae bacterium; assembly: GCA_031411695.1. GTDB lineage: Bacteria > Verrucomicrobiota > Verrucomicrobiia > Verrucomicrobiales > Verrucomicrobiaceae > JAIBCL01. The sequence goes on along the minus strand of JANOBO010000275.1, from coordinate 1,353 downwards.
GCGCGCACCCGGGTCGTGTGTGACCGGACTCGCGACCTGCCGGCCTGCGGCCAGCTTCGGCGCGAGTCCGAGCATCACACCGAGACCGACGAGCACGCCGAGCGCGACGAGCAGGCCCAGCTCCGCGAGACCGGGAAGCCCGCTGAAGAGCAGTGACAGAAACACGGTCGCCGTGGTGCAGCCGCCGGCGATGATCCCCGGCGCGGCGAGTCTGCGCAGACCGGCGGCTGGTAGTTCAGGATGCTCGCGCGCCTCTTGGAGAATGAGCACGGCGTAATCAACGATGATGCCCAGCACGATGGCGGCGAATCCGAGGCTCATGATGGAGAGCTTGCCCACGAGCAGTCCGCCGAGGCCGAGCGTGATGATCATGCTGAGAATCAGCAGCCCCTGAATCCACAGCAGCGGTTTCAAGCGGCGAAACATCACCCAAAACAACAGCGCGATCAGCACCTCCGTCATGCCGACCGTGCTCGACATGTCGCGCGCGATGCCCGCGCCGATCTCGGCTTGGAACGCAGGCTCGCCGGTCTTGCGCACCGTGACCGGGTTCCCCGACCGCCAGGCATCGATCTCGGAGTCGATCTGCTTCAGCCACGCTTCGGCGCTGCGGTAGTTGCTCACCGCACCCGCCGGTGTGACCAGCAGCACGCGAAACTTCCCGTCATCGGAGATGAGGCCGAAGAGCGAGCCGCTGAGCGTGCTCATGGCCGAGGTGTCGAGGCAGTCCATCAGGCCGAGAGGATCATAAGAGACGCGCTGCACCTCCTCCCCATCAGGCGAGCTGGCCATGATCTCGACCGAGCGTTGCAATTGCGCGGCCGCTCCTGGGCCGTCGAGCCGTGATTTCAGCGCGCCAAACTTCGCCGGGTCCGCGTTCTGCAAAGCCCACGCGAGCAGTGCCGCGCCATCGCGGGTCTGCTCTTCCATCGGCTGCGCCCAGCGGACTTCTTTGACAAGATCGGTCCGCTTTTGCAGCCGCTCCGCCAGCGCACCCGTCGCAGCGGCGGCGCTTTCAGCATCAGGTGCTTCGAGGGCGATCAGCAAATCGTTGCCGCCGGCAAAACCATCGCGCAGCCATTTCAATGCGCGGACCTCGGGCACATCAACCGGCAACGTGGCCAGGATGTCTGCTTCCATCCGCAGACGCAGAAGCCCGACCACGATGAGCGGGATGAGTGTAAGGGGGAGCAAGAGCCACTTTCGCTTCATGGTACACTGGGCACGACGAGTAGCGACGCTGAGTGCCTGTAGCAGGTCAGAAAAGCAAGACCGCTCGAAGTCCCCCTCACCCCAGCCCTCTCCCAAGGGGAGAGGGAGACGATGGCGCTCAGCGCCGATGAGTGACGGAAA
>JANOBO010000274.1:0-6855 GCA_031411695.1 Verrucomicrobiaceae bacterium | reverse complement strand
CTTGCCACCTGTCCGGTCTTATAAATCACCGTGCCCAGCTTGTTGCTCGCGAACTGTACACTCGTGCCATAGCCATTCAGCACCGCCCGCCCCACCGCATCCAGCGGCTGCACTATGGAGCGGCCCACACCCACCGTCGTATTCGCTAGCAGTTTCAAAGAGCAATCAAAAGTGCCGGCGTTCGTCAACCGCACCAAATCCAGCTTGTCCGTCGTCGTGCCCAGGTTCTCCAGCCACGCGCTGCCTTTCGTCAAACCTGTGCCGCTCGGCGGAAAGGCTCCCATGCCCGCATACTCGCCCGACAACCGATAGCCCACTGGCGGTGCCAAGCCATAGCCCGCCACAACTGCTGACCACTGATACCAATCATGCGCATATCCATGCGCATATGCTGGATTGATCGAAGCAGCAACACCGCCTGAAAGACACACATTCACTGCCTCCGCGCGCTCAAAGCCGGCCAACGAAATGTAGTTGTCCACCCAATGCGCGTTCGTCGGGATCGGATACTTCCAGTCCTGCTTCGCCTGTGCGCTGCCTTGCACCACCGCCGCCTGCGCCGCCGTGATGATGTCACCGCCCGAGCTAGCCAGCGCCACCACACCGGCCACGCCAGCAGACACCAGCACATTTGTCTGCCCCACACTCGCCAGCTCCGCCTCATCCAGCAGTGACACATGCGGACGCGTCGTCACCGATGACCACCCCGCAGCCGGATTGCTGCCCGCCAGCGCGCCCGTCAGCGACCGATGCACATAGTCGCAGGCGAAGCGGTTCACGATGGTCCCCAGGCTGTGGCCGATGAAATGGATGTGCTGCGCATAGCCGCTGCCCAGCGGCGACTGCATCAGCGCATAGCCCAGCGTCATCCCCTGGCACGCAGCCTTGTCGATGGGTGGAATGAGCTGCGTGGCAGCGTCCGTGTGCCAGTCCCACGCCACGATGTTCACTGCTGCGTTTTGCCCGAGTTGCGTTTTGAGGTTTACGCCCAGCAACTTGGTCCAGTGATCGTTGGCTAGCGGTTGGTCCCAGTTGGGAGTGAACGGAATCCATATCCAGCCATGTGAAATCACGATCGTCGGCTTGTTGGGGTTCAGCGGCGTCAGTGATGTCGTCCACTGACCATTCGCGTCCAGCACCCACAGGCGTGCAGCCGTCGTCGAGTTCTGATTCCACGGCGTGCAAGTGCCAATCGCGCTCGCCGACACCGTCCGCGTCGTCGCCTCAGTCAGCGGAGCCGCCCCCAGCGCCGCCATCGTCACGCTCACTGTCTGGTTCCCTCCCGCCGAGCCTCCCATGCTCAGTCCCGCATCCACATAGCCCGCCTTCGACACCGCCACGCGGTAGTCCCACGGCGAGAGATTCGGCGCATAGAAAACACCGGACGCATTTGTGCTCCCCTGCCAGAACACCGTCTCATAACGCTTCAACTTTATCGTTGCCCCTGAGATAGCCAGCCCCTCCGCATCGCGCACATAGCCCGTGAGATACAGCGGCGGAGCCGAAGCGAAGGTCGTGCCAAATGCGAACACACCCGATGCCGCCGATGCGCTCAGGCCATCGTTGGCGCGTGTGTCAAAGGCGAAGGTCGCGCCCTCCGTCGCAAGGCTCGCGAAGTAATCGCGCGTGTCGAAATTGAAGGCAGAAGACTCATCGTAGCTCACACCTGCACGAGCCTGCCCCACGCACTCGCAGAGCGTGACGAGAGAGCAAACGAGTTGAAGGAGCGGGCGCGTCATGTTTGCCTTGTCGGTGGTTCCTCGCGCAACACACAGGAGCCTGTCGCAGCATCAGCGCCCGCGAAGGACACAAACTTCGTTCCCTTCGCTACCGCATCGCGTTCGCGCTGGCGCGCATACTCGAAGAGACGCTGCAAATCGTAGCCTGACTGCTGCGCGAGGTCATCGCAAGTCTGGCGGATTTCATTGAAGATGGGGTCTGTCGTGTTCACGGCTTTGGCGGGTCTTCGCGCACGACACATGACTCTTCATTCCAACGGGAGGGTGCGGCGACAACTGTCCATCCCTCGGTTTTCAGTCGCTCAGTTTCCGCGCGCAGTTCTGCGAAGATGCGATGAATGTCGTAACCGCACTCCTGGGCATGTTCATCGCGGATGCGGCGCAGGTCGGTCAGGATTTCGTTTTCAGTGTTCATGGGCATAGGTTCATCAGTTCCGTCGGCGTGGCAATCACCGGACAGACCAGCCCGCAGGCGAGACACTCCTTTTCGATTTGGCGGAACGTGGAACGGTTGTTGATGTGCTTGCAGTTCCAGGTGAGCAGAAAATCCATCACGTGCGCGGCAGCCAGAGCGATGTGCGTGGCGTCATCCGCAGCTTTCGCCGGCACGATGCCGCTCTCCAGCAGTCGGGTGGCAAGCGCCTCGGATGCTTCCGTGGGTTCGGGAATCGGCAGGTCTCTGATCTTGTCCCTGCGCAGCACAGCCATCTCCGCCTCGCCCTTTCCGATCTCACGCAACACGACTCCTGAGACGAACATGGCGAAATCGTCGCGATGCAAATCCCACCTCTTCACCGTAGCCGCCTGATCGGACGCAATCTGCACATCCCGGCTGGGCCGCGCCACGAAGTAGCTCGGGATGGTGGTTTCGAGGTAACGGCGCGGTGGCATCGTAGATGGTTCGGTGAAGTGCTGGAATTAAAGTCTCCTGGCACACCGAAACCCGATGCTTTGGTCGCCCGAGTAGCTCGGCATGAGGTTGACCCGGTACGCGCATCGCAGGACCGATGTGGAGTCGTTCCACGACCCGCTTCGTAACAAGCGATCGGTGCCTGTCGGAGGGCCGTACGGATTGATGTTGGCTGTGACGTCACCGTAGTAGCTACTGCTATACCAATCCCAACACCACTCCTTGAGGTTGCCGCCCATGTCGTAAAGGTTGTAGCCGTTTACCACGTCCACCCCGGCGGGGAGCTGGCTACCATTGTAGTACCCCACAGGTGTTGTGTAAGGCGGGGGATTGATCTCAAAGGCATCGCCGCTGCCGTTGTAGTTCGCATGGCTGCCATTGATGCCGTTTCCCCAAGGATAGCGTTGGCCCAGCGTGCCGCCGCGCGCGCCCTTCTCCCACTCGGCTTCCGTTGGCAGGCGGTAGCCATTGGCGAACCAGTTCACCATCGCGTTGTCCAGCACGGTCGGCCCGGTGCGATAGACTGTGGTTTGCGCCGCGCTGGTGTAGTAGCACGGCGTTAGGCCTTCCTTTTCCGAGCGCGCGTTGCACCACTTCACGCAGTCATACCAGGAGAGGCCATGCACCGGATGCGCTGCTGCCTTGAAACTGCCGACGCTGATGCTGTAGCCATGCCCGGTGCTCCAAGCTTGCACACCCTGCCAAAGCTCCTTCGTCACCTCAAAGCGGTCCAAGAAAAAGGCGTCCACATAAACGTTATGCACCGGCAGCGCATTCGTAACGCCATCCAGATTGTCCCCCATTTGAAAGCTGCCAGCCGGGATGTAAGCCATTCCAGGAGGAGGCGCGGGCGTGGTGCCATCACTCGCCGTCACCCGCACTTTTCCGTTGCTCACGAGCTGCCCGTTCCAATCCGCGGCCGCATTCCAGATGATGCGTCGATTGGCCCCTGACGTGACGCCCGAGCCGATGTGCCCGCTGAGCGCCGTGGCCGGGATGGTGTAGCTCTGCCCGGCATCCCCGCTCACCTGCATGGCGATGGTGAGCAGGTCGCCATCCGCATCGCTCACATCGTAGAGCACCTCGATGTTCTTCGTCCCCGCGAGCTGCGCCGCCCGCACATTGGAAACCACAGGCGGAGCCGCCACCGCCGGGAGCGCGAGGACAACAATGGCAGCGAGCAAAAGGAGAGCATTCATGCGTGTGTGTCTTGGGTTGAGAAACTTCCAAATCAGCACCCAGATCGTAGCCTGCGCCCCGGATTTGCCAACAATGGATTCCAAGCCCTCGCACTGTGAACGCGGAACGGGTTCGGTGGGGTAGCTGAGGGAGGCGACGATGCGCTCTTCCTCGCGGGTGAAGCGGGCGAGGAGGCCGCCGAAGATGAACTGGAGGGGATCATTGCCCGGCGGGCAACTGCGCAGGTGGGCGAGGGCGTCGGCGATGGTGGTGCAGTAGCCGCTGCCGACCTGCCAGGCGGTCCAGGTGAGGAGCAGGGTATTGCCGCCGGTCTCGGTGATGAGGCGGAGGCGGTCGGGCTCGGGGGCGGCGTCGAGAGCGGGGTTGTCGCGGGCGATGTCGGCGAGGGTCTGGAGGGCGGCGGCTTGGTCGAGCTGCTGGAGTTTGAGCCGTCTGCCGGTGGCGATGACGAGGGGGCCACAGAATTTATGATTTACGATTTTTGAATTATGATTTGGAGCAACAGAGAGGGAGGTGAGCGAGGAAGGCGAAGCGGCTGGCGAGCGCGAATCTTCCACTCACCTCGCTTTACTGGGGCGTCGAAGGCCGGTGAAGATCTTTGTCTTGTGTGGTATCGAAGTGGCAATGGCCTTCGTGGGTGCAAGACCCTGATAAGTGGCGAGTGGTTCCGCATTGCGGAACACACTTGCGCCCCTTGGTGGTGCGAGTTGTCATCTTTGCCCTTGTGCCCGCCCGCATTGCCCGTAGCCTGCGCTCCTTTTTTTATTTCGTTCAATGAGGTTCCGCAACTTAACGCGCCGCAGAGAGATTGGCGCCAACAGCTACCTTCTCGAGTCAGGCCAGCAACGCATCGTCCTGGACTCCGGCATGGACCCGAAGAATGTCGGGTTTGACGCGATGCCTGACTTCGGCCCGCTGCCGCTGAACAGCGCGGACGCGATCATCGTCACTCACGCGCATCACGATCACATCGGCTCGGTGCCTGTGCTGCAACGTCGCCAGGAGAAGACGAGCGTCTTCATGACCGAGCCAACTGGCGAGGTGGGCAGCGCCATGCTGCACAACTCGGTGAACGTGATGATGAAGCAGCGCGAGGAGCACAGCATCAATGAGTACCCGCTCTTCACGCATCGCGAGCTGGACGACATCCGCGCGCAGTGGATCTACCGCGATTACGACCGGCCGTTTGAGATTCCGAACTCGGGAATGAAAGCCTCGTTTCACGACGCGGGTCACATCATTGGCTCGGCGGGCGTGCTGATCCGCGAGAATGGGAACAGCTTGTTTTACACAGGCGATGTGAATTTCGAATCGCAGACCATCGCGCAGGCGGCGAATTTTCCGACCGAGAACATCGACGTGCTGGTGATGGAGACGACGCGCGGAGATCATGTGCGGCGTCCCGATTACACCCGCCGCTCGGAGAAAGAGAAGCTGGCCAGTGTGATCCGCGAGACGTGGGAAGGCGGCGGCTCGGTGCTGATCCCGGTCTTTGCGCTGGGCAAGACGCAGGAGGTGCTGCTGATGCTGCACGAACTCTACGAGCAGGATTTGATCCCGGAGATGCCGGTGTTCATCGGCGGGCTGAGCACGAAAATCACGGTGCTCTACGACCACTACGCCAATCGCACGCGGCGGCATTACCCCGGCTTCCATTTGCTGGAGGACATCGAGATGCTGGTGGCGCCGAGGAAACGCCGGCGGGAGATCAATTACCAGCCGCGCTCGATCTATGCGCTCTCCAGCGGCATGATGACGGAGCAGACAACCTCGAATCAGTTCGCCTGGAAGGTGCTCGACAACCCGAGGAACACGATCTGCTTCGTCGGCTACTGCGATCCTGATTCACCCGGCGGGAAGATTCGCTCGGCCAAACCCGGCGAGATGATCAAGCTGGACTCCAAACTGCCCGCTGCGCCGCTGAAATGCCGCGTGGAGTCATTCGACTTCAGCGCGCACGCCACACGCGAAACGCTCTGCGATTACGCAGAGAAGGTGCGGCCGAAGAAAATGCTGCTCGTCCATGGCGATGAGTCGGCGCAACTCTGGTTCCAAAACCGCTTTCGCGAGACGCTGCCCGAGTGTGAGGTGATTCGGCCTTCGACGCACGAGCCGATTGAGCTTTGGTGAAGGCTTGCGCCGGGAAAACGGGTTCGTTTTCCAGGCCTTATTGAGCGCGAAAACGTCGCGCCCTCCGACTTTGTGAAAAATTTCACAAATTCATCTTGCCTCCCTCACAGCCCCCGGCTAAAAAAAGGCCCGCCATTCCTGGCGACTGCATTTTTTGGTATGCCCAACCTCGTCCAAAGCCAACTCGAATTTCCGTCTCTGCTCGCCGCCGTCCATGGCGTCAGTCCCGAGGCGCTTCCGTTGGTGGGGTTCCTGACCAACTCGATTCTTGTCGGATTGCTCGTCATCGCATTCGTGTTTTGGTTCGTGAGAGGGGCGACGAAGAACATGACGCTCGTGCCTCATGGGAGGCAAAACTTCGCGGAGGCCGTGATCGAGTTTCTTTACAATCAGATCGAGACCCTGGTTGGGAAAAAGGTGGCCCCGACTGCGTTTCCGCTGCTGGCCACGCTGTTCCTTTTCATTCTCGTTTCGAACTGGCTCGGCCTCATGCCCGGCGTGGGAACGATCGGCTGGGGGGAGCCAGTGGGCCCGATGCAAGTGGCTGAAATCGAGACACCGCTGTTCCGCCCGGTGACGGCTGACTTGAACGCGGCGCTGGGAATGACGCTGGTGGTGTTCGCGACGTGGATTTACCTCACGGTGAGGGAGACGGGAGTCTGGGGTTTCCTGGTTCACACTTTCGCACCGAAGGGTGGTCTCAAGGGGGCGATGGGCATCGTGATGATTTTCATTTTCTTCGCCGTCGGTCTGATCGAGGTTTTCTCCATCCTTCTGCGCAATCTCACGCTGCCGATGCGACTCTACGGGAACATTTACGCCGGGGAGAACGTGCTGCACACGATGTCCGCGATGGGGGGGGATAACATCTTTCTG
>JANOBO010000273.1:0-8977 GCA_031411695.1 Verrucomicrobiaceae bacterium | reverse complement strand
CTCATATCGTTTGCATCACTCAGAAATTGCCGCTAAAAGGCTGGCCGTGACGCCGGCAATCCCATCGTTTTTGAATGACGAAACCCAGGTCGCGCGCGCTGCTATAAAGGTCGCGCGCGCCTCTGGCGCGAGATGTTTTTGCGACGGCGCCGCATGGGCGTAACGACACGTCACAATGGGCTGGCATCATCAACTTTTCGTACGTCCGGGACTGGTTCGCAGGCTTAAGGGACTGGCGCGCAAGCTTGGCTTTGATGTCGTGGCGCTCAGTCCGCACGATGTGGCGCCGCGCTATTTTGATATTAACGACCGGGTGGAGCCTTTCACCATGACATCGCTGAGCCGCGTCTTTGCCGTCATCGCGGCGGCGGAGCACGTCTCCGCGCGCGGAGTGCAGGGCGCGGTGGTGGAGTGCGGCGTGTGGAAAGGCGGGAGCACGATGGCGGCGCTGCTGGCATTGAAAGGCATGGGCGATGTGTCGCGCGAGGTGTGGCTCTACGACACCTATGAAGGCATGGCCGCGCCGACGCGGCAGGATGGGGACACGCACACGCAGCTCTTCAACACTCACGCGCGCGCCGATGGCGGGAGCGACTGGTGCCGCGCTGAGCTGGGCGAGGTGGTGACGAATGTGGAGTCATGCGGCTACCCGATGGAGCGGGTGAAATTCGTCAAGGGCCGCGTCGAGGACACGATCCCGGGGAATCTCCCGGACCGCATCAGCCTGCTGCGCCTGGACACGGACTTTTACGCATCGACAAAGCACGAGCTGGAGCATCTTTATCCCCGGCTGGTCTCGGGCGGCATTCTGATCATCGACGATTACGGAGCCTTTGCCGGCGCGAAACAGGCGGTGGACGAGTACTTCGCGGCGCAAAAAATCGAGGCGTTTCTGAATCGCATCGACACCACCGGCCGCCTGCTCGTCAAACTCTGAATCCAAGCCCCATGATCACCCAACACCCCCGACGCGCATGCCGCGAAGCGCCACAGGAGGTGCGCCGATGAACGTCCTCGGACTCAGCTCGCCCTATCAGGGTCTGCACGACAGCAGCGCCGTGTGGGTGCGTGACGGACGTATCCAGCTCGCGCTTTCCGAGGAGCGCTTCACGCGGGTGAAGCATGACCGCAGTTTCCCCGCGCGCTGCATCGCTGAAATCCTGGCGCAGAGCGGACTGAAGTCGCTCAACGACTTCGACGCCATCGGCATCGCCTTCAAACCTTACAACGCCTTCAGCGGATTCTTCTCCCGGAGCTATCGCGATGTGCCCGGCACCTTCATCTACAACGCCGTCACCCAGCCGCTCGGTTTCGGCGGCTACATTTGGGAGAATTTCCTCAAAAAGAAAATCTTCAGGCCAAAGGTGCGTGTGCTGCATGAGGGCGTCGATCCCGCGCGCGTGCATTTCCTCCCGCACCACCTCTGCCACGGTGCCAGCGCCTTCCGCACCAGCGGCTACGACGAGGCGCTCTCGGTGAATGTCGATTGCTTCGGCCCCGACGACGAGGGTAATCTCTGGGCGGGCGCGTCTTATGTCTGTCGCGATGACAAGATGGAACTCATCGGCTACATCCCGCCGCACGCCTCGCTCGGTCTCTTTTACAGCGCCGTCACGGTCTGCCTCGGTTTCAAATTTGGTGACGGCGAGGGCAAGACCATGGGCCTCGCCGCCTTTGGTGATCCGACTGCGGGCTATGATGAACTGCGCGAGATGGCGCCGCGATTTCACGACGGCGAGTGGCACGGGCATGAGTCCGGCTCGGACTTCCGTCTCATCGACGCGCCATCGGTTTTGTTCGGCACGCGATGGGGCGCGCACCTGCGCGATCTCATCGTGCGCCACGGCCGCGAAAACACCGCCGCCGCCGTGCAACGCATCCTCGAAGAAGAACTGGGCCATTACTGCGATCACCTGATCCAGCGTCACAAAATCCGCAGCCTCGTCCTCGCTGGCGGCACGTTTTTGAATGTGAAGTTCAATCGCATGTTGCTCGAGCACCCCGATGTGGACCGGGTCTATGTTCACCCATTTGCCAGCGATGGCGGCACAGCTGCGGGCGCGGCGTTGGAGATGTCAGCGCGGCTGAGCGGCCAGCGTGTGAACTACGAGATGCCCCATGCGTACCTCGGCTCTTCGTTCACTGATGCCGAGATCGCCGCCGAGCTGGCCAAGTTCGGCGCGCAGATCCGTTTCACCAAACAGGACAGCATTTCCAAGACCGCCGCGAAGATGATCGCCGAGGGTTCGATCATCGGCTGGTTTCAAGGCGCGGCAGAATGGGGTCCGCGCGCGCTGGGGAATCGCAGCGTGCTGGGTGATCCGCGCAAAGACGGCACCAAGGAGCGGCTCAACAAGCACCTCAAGAGCCGCGACTGGTTCATGCCCTTCGCGCCGTCGATCCTGGCCGAGAACATGGGCGACTTCTTTTACACCAGCGAGTACACGCCGTTCATGACGTTCGCGTTTCCGATCCGCGAGGACAAGAAGAGCGTGGTGCCCGCCGCGATGCATCACGACGGCACAGCACGGCCTCATGCGGTGAAGCGTGAGGCGAACGAGCGCTACTATGACCTCATCAGCGCCTTCCGCGACATCACCGGCATCCCCATGGTGTTGAACACCAGCTTCAACCGTCACGGTCTGCCGCTGATCAATTCACCGCGTGAGGCGGTCGAGCATTTGCTTTGGGGCTGCGTGGATGTTCTCTGTGTCGGCAGCTACCTCGTCGAGCGCGGCGGCGCAGTCGCCGCGGTGGACTCGTTCACGGAAAACGCGCTCCGGGATGCGTATGTCGAGGAGACCGCGTTCGAGAGCGCGTTCAATACCTCGCTTCCGCCCGTGGCTTGAAACAAGAGAGCCACATTCATGGAAGACCAGACTCGCATCGCACGGAGGCACTGGACAACGTTGTCGCCGAGCACGCGAAATCCGGCGTTCTCCCGGTTCAAACCCTCGCCGCCAATCGTATTGGCATCACATCTCGTCTCATCGCTTGTCTCAATGAAAACATTTTCGCTCCACGTTTCCACTCTTTGTGTCCTCGCCCTTTCATGTGCGTCGGCAGCACTTCCTGATCCGTTGCCAAAGGCTCCAGAGCCCGTCGAGGACATCTTGCGGCTCCAGATCTTTCTCGACACGCAGCTCTTTGGCCCCGGCAAGGTGGACGGGCGGCCGGGCGAGTTCACGACGAAGGCGCTCAAGCGTTATCAAGTCTCGCACGGCCAGCCGGAGACCGACATCGGCACGCACGCCCTGGATTTGTCCAGCGTGCCGGAGAACTACGCCAGCTACACGATCCGCGAGGAAGATCTGAAGTTCATCGGGGACCTGCCGCTTCAGCCTTCAGCGCAGAGCAAGAAGAAATATCTGCCGTATGACTCGGTGCTGGAGTTTCTGACGGAGCGGTTTCATTGCTCGCCGGATCTTCTCGAATACCTGAACGCGCCGCTGAAGATGGGCGCGCTGAAAGCGGGTGATCAGGTGAAGGTGCCCGCCGTGCAGCCTTTCCTCATCGAGGAGCTGACGCAGATCGGCAGCCTGCCGGAGGTGCCCGAGTTTGCCTCGCGCGTGATCAAGATCGACACGCGCGAGAAGCTGCTTGGTTTGTATGACGGCGATAAGCTGCTCGCCAGCCTGCCCATCACCCCAGGCAGCGGTCATCTGGCCACACCGCCGGGCACATGGCGCATAGTCGGCATCGCACAGATGCCGACCTTTCGCTGGGACAAGAGCGTGCTCGAGTACGGCGTGCGCAGCGGAGATTTCTACGAGCTGCCTCCCGGGCCGAACAATCCGGTGGGCGTGATGTGGATCGGCCTGAACCGCGCCGGCATCGGTGTGCACGGCACAAACTCACCGCAGACGATTGGCCGCAGCGCCAGCCACGGCTGCATGAGGACGGCCAACTGGGACGTGGTGCGTCTGGCAAAAATGCTGACCAAAGGCATGACCGTCGTCATTGAAGGCCCGGCGCCGATCCCGCGGCCGGTGTACGCGAAGGCGACGCGGAAGGAAGCAGCCCCACCCGCCGAGCCCGCGCCGCCTCCGGAGAAGAAGCGCGGGTTCTTCAGTCGTCTCTTTGGCCGGTGAGCAGGCACCCCTGTCACGCGCGCGCCCCAATGAGTCGCGCGCACCTTCAACCGCGGGTGGTCACCTCACGGAAGCGCGCCTCGTAGTCCTTGTGGTTCGTGCCCATCAGCCTGTCCCACACATTGAAATACAAGCCGTAGTTCCCGCGCAGTTTTTCGTGGTGCTGCACATGATTGGTTGGCGTGTTCAGTAGGCGGCCCAGCCACGAGTCCAGCAGCCAGCGCGGATAGATCTCGTAGCCCGTGTGGCCGATGACGTTGAACGTGATCTGCCAGATCATGAAGAGCATGAAGGCCAGCAGGTGCATGGGCATGACGAACACCAGCAGCGGAAAGATGCCCGCCTGCACCACTGCCTCGAGCGGGCCAAAGGCGTACGCGGCCCACGGGCTCGGGTTCGTGCTTTGATGATGCACGCGATGGAACCAGCGGAACAATCGACGGTGATGCATCAACCGGTGCGTCCAGTAAAAGTAGGCGTCATGCACGACGATGGCCACGACGATGCTGCACACGAACCACAGCATCCCGCGCGCGTCGATCTTCCGGTAGATCTGCGTCCAGCCCAGCTTCGCCATCCAGATCGTGCCCGCGCCCACCAGTCCGTAGATCACCGCGCTCATCGCCGACCAGCCGATTTCACGCCTCACATCCGCAGCCAGAGGATCACGCTGGATGATCTTGCGTGAGCGCCAGCGTTTCTTGAAAAGCACGTAGCCCAGCAGCCATGCGAGGCCGGCGACAACGGCATAGCGCACCCCGTTTTCGATGGCGATGCCCACGAACAGGTCTTGAAACGGCACGCCTTTGATCGGGTTCATCGCGGCAAACATCATGGCGCAGAGAACGACGCGCGCGCCACACTTCCACGCCTCATTTTCCACTCACCGTCAGCTAGCCGCGCAGGCTCAAGCGAGGATCTCCGTCACCACGCGCGCGGCGGGATTGTCCACGAGCACCTGCTCGGTGCCGTTGCGTTTGTAGCTGAGCTTCTTCGGATCGAGGCCAAAGAGGTGCAGCAGTGTGGCGTGGTAGTCGTAGTGGTTGACGATCTTTTCGACAGCGTGCTGGCCGAACTCATCGGTCGCTCCATGCACGTGCCCGCCTTTGAATCCGCCGCCCGCCACCCACATGCTGAAGCCGTATGTGTTGTGGTCGCGGCCCACCGTCGTGCGCCCTTTTGCGCCTGAGCGGTTCTGGATGACCGGCAGCCGGCCCATCTCGCCGCCCCAGTGCACCACCGTCGAGTCCAGCAGGCCGCGCTGTTTCAAATCCATCACCAGCGCCGCCGCCGGCTGGTCCACTTGAAGACACGCCGTGGGCAAGGAGGTGAGGATGGACTGATGGTGATCCCACGTTTGATTGCCCGTGAAGATCGAAACAAAACGCACGCCGCGCTCGACGAGACGCCGCGCGATCAGGCAGCGCTTGCCAAATTCTTCCGTCGCCGGTTTATCGATGCCGTACAGCTTCAGCGTGGCAGCGCTCTCCTGCGTGATGTCGAGAGCCTCCTTCGCCGCCGTCTGCATCCGTGCGGCGAGTTCAAAACTCTGGATGCGCGCCTCGAGATCGCTTTCGCCCGGCCGCGACTCAGCGTGCTCCTTGTTCAGCCGCTGGACGAAACTGAGGTACCGCGCTTGCGCCTCGCCCTTCAGGGACATCGGCGGATCGAGGTTCAGGATGCGCGGTTCTTTGGAGCGCACCACCGTCCCTTGAAACAAGGACGGCAGCCAGCCATTGGAAAAATTATCCACGCCCAGCACGGGAAGCCCGCGCGGATCAGTGAGCGCGACATACGCGGGCAGGTCCTGATTCTCCGAGCCGAGGCCGTATGTGAGCCAGCTTCCGAGCGTGGGCCGTCCGCCGTTGATCGAGCCGTTGATCAGTGAGTAGATCGACTGGCCGTGGTTGTTCACGCCCGTGTGCATCGACCGGATCAGCGTCATCTCATCAGCGATGCCGCCCATGTAAGGGATGAGATCGCTCATCTCCGTGCCGCACTGGCCGCGCGGTTTGAATTTCCACTGCGGCCCCATCACCTCGCGGCTCGCGCCTGCGGCGTCGTCGTACTTCACCTCGCCGGGGAAATCCTTGCCGTCGAGCTTCATCAGCTCCGGCTTCGGCTCAAACAAATCGATGTGGCTCGGCCCGCCCTGCATGAACATCGAGATCATCGCCTTCGCCCGGCCGAAGCCATGTGCGGGCTTTGGGGTCACGTCGTAATGCTGCGCCGCCCCAGCGAGGGCCGGATTCGCCAGCAATCCCTGCTCACGCAGCAGAGTGGCGAGCGCGATGGTCCCCATGCCATAGGCACCGGAGAGGAAGTGGCGGCGGTCCAGAGTTCGGGTCATAACACAGAGTCATACGTGGCAAGGTGGCTGGCTCTAGCCGCCCAACGACCCAGAAGGAACGATCCGAGGTACCACAGGCTGGAGGCGCGAAAGGGCGTCATCACTCCAACGACTCCGTCCGGGATAACCAGTTCGAGGAAGTTGAACGGTCGCGCGGCTTCGGCTAATGGGCACGGCATGGACACAATCCTGATGACTCACACGGATGGCGAGCGAAAGGCGGCGGTGAATGGCACACCGGAATCCGAAGTGACAAACGAATCGGTGATGGCGGCCATCGGAGCTCAGGCCCTGCCTACACCAAGCTCCAATGGAATGCTGCGCCGGCGGTTTTTGGCCGCGCTGCCCGTGTTAGGGCTCGTGGCGGAGTCGAATCCATCCTTGAGCGCAAAACCGGGGATCGGTGGGAGTACGATCGGACCGGGGACGGAGCCGCTACGCGCGGTGGTCTTTGGATCGTGTCTGGACACGCATGAGCATCCGATGCTGGACCGGACACTGCGGCTGCCGCGCGATCTCTTCATCTTCATGGGCGACAATGTTTACGCCGACAAGGGCGGCATCCCGCTGATGCGAAAAAAGTACGGACTGCTGAAGCACAGCCATTTCTTCCAAGGGCTGAAGTCCAAGCCTGTGCTGGCGACGTGGGATGATCATGACTTCGGTGTGAATGACGGCGGCGCGGAACATGCGCTGAAGCGGGAGGCGCAGGTCGAATTCTGCGACTGGCTCGATGAGCCCGAGGGCTCGCCCCGTCGGCAGCAGGATGGGGTGTATCAAGCCCGCCTGTTCGGTCCTGCCGGGAAGCGGGTGCAGGTGATCCTGCTGGACACGCGGTACTTTCGCAGCCCGCTGAGGAAGGTGGCGAAGGAGCAGGCGCTGCTGGGCGGGACTGCGGTGCCGACGGACGATGTGTCCTCCACCATGCTCGGAGCGGCGCAGTGGCGGTGGCTCGAGCAGATTGTGCTGGAGCCAGCAGACCTGCGGCTGATCGTGTCGAGCGTGCAATTCGCGCCGGTGGCGCATGGAGGTGAGTGCTGGGCAAACTTCCCCCACGAGCAGCGCCGGATGCTAAGGCTGTTGAAGGGCCGCCGCGCGCTGGTGCTGAGCGGTGACCGGCACTGGTGCGAGTATTCAAAGATGGGCGTCCATGACTTCACCTCCAGCGCGATGACGCAGAGACATCCGCGCGGGACGCCGACGCCGAACGCGAACCGTCTCCTTCCCACCACGTATCATCTGCCGAACGTGGGGCTGCTGAGCATCGACTGGGAGACGGAATCGATCACCGCGCGGATCTACGGCGAGGATGAAGCAGCGAAGCTCGAGCTGCGGGTGCCCTTTGCAGAACTCGAGGTTTGATGGTCGCCGCCAAGGCAGACGCTGCCGATGACGGGGGCCCGCCAGCGGGCCTCGCCCGGAGTTGCGGTCACCCTTTCAGTTTGTCGCCAGCCTCGCGGATCCATTCGGCATCGGGCATGGCGTAGGGGCGGAAGGTTTCGAGATAGCCTTCGTGCTCGTTGTAGAAGAGCGCGCGGTGGAGGCCGAGGTTTGAGGCTTTGGGTGACTCGATGAGGCTGGCGGAATCGTTCTGGCTCATCTGGAAGAGCACGCGCATCTCGATCTCGCTCAGCGCTTTCCGGCTCATGAAGCGGCCGACGTTGTTGAAGGTGTCGAGCGTGAGGATGAGATGAATGCCGTGGGTGGCGCCCTCGCAGATGAGGTCGTTGAACTGCTGGCCGGGGCTGGCTGTGGCGTCGCTATCGCCAAAACTGAACTCGTCCTCATGGCGCAGCTTTTTGAATTTCTGCACGCCGTGGATGAAGACGAAGATGGGCACCGCATCCCCTGCCCCTTCGTCACCACTTCGTGATTTCAATTCGGCGGCGAGTTCGTTCATCAGGTCGGTGATGTCGTGACCTTTGGAGACGCGGACGCCTTGCGGGATGGCGGCGACGATCTGGTCGAGGAAGGCTTCTTCGCCCGAGCTTGGATTTGAGGCGTGGAGCAAAATGAATTTTGCCGTGCCTATCGGATACTGCGCGGCGAGGGAGATGAGGGAGGTGCCGACGAGCGTGGTGGATGCCTCCTCGCGCTGGCCGACGATGAGCAGATGATTCCCGCTCTGCCTGCGGAAGACGGCCTCGGTGGGTCCCTTGATCGAGTTTGGGGCGCCGAGCCAGCAGTGCGCGGAGGCAGGTGCGGTGACGGGCTTCGTGATGAGCGCGCGGTTCAGCAGGTCGTTTTCGCGCACGTCAGAAGGCGCGTTACCCTCGAAGACGATGGGGCTCGGATGCTGGTCGTTCTTCGCGACGGCGAGCGCGTGGACTTTGTCCAGCCACTCATCCCGCTCCTCATCGGAGAGCCACACGACCTGGAAAGGGCTGTTCCCCTCGATGGCGCCGGCGGCGTCGTTGTAGATGCCCTCGCCGGGACGCGAGAGGAGACGCGGCGCGGCGTTGTTCTCGTCCATGATGAGGTAGGCGTCGGCCTCGTTGCACTGCAACGCGACGCGGATGACCATCTGCCCGAGCGT
>JANOBO010000272.1:0-28833 GCA_031411695.1 Verrucomicrobiaceae bacterium | reverse complement strand
CGCGTTTCTCGTCATCGAGCGTGCGGGGCTTGCGGCAAAACTCGAACGTTTTCCCAAGCTGCTGGGCTGGTGTTACACCACGCTCGTGTGGCTCGTGGGCTGGGTGCTGTTTCGCGCCGACTCGCTCGACCACGCGGGGATTCTCATCGGGCTCATGTTTGGCATCGGGCACGATTCATCGGCGGTCCCCACGGCAAACGTTTCCACCTGGCTCGATGCGCGGCTGCTTTTCGTGATGTGTCTCTCTGTGATCGCGATGCTGCCGGTGTTGCCGTGGTTAAAGGCACGGCTGGGCAATCGCGCGATGGTGAGCGTGCTGAAGCTTGCCTTCACCATCGGTGCGTTCGTGGCGTGCATCGCGTCACTGGCGAACCGCTCCTACAACCCTTTCATCTACTTCCGTTTCTAGCATGGACCGACTCTGCAAAGCGCTGCTCGTCTCACTTTTTCTCGTGGCGATCTTCATTCCCGCCACAGGATGGCTCGCGGGCTGGCGCATTGATGCGCAGATCGAGGAAAAGCGCGCATCGGCACCGTGGCCGACGCTCACGGATCTGAAGCGGAACGCGGCGGGCGCGGCGAAGAGCTTTGAAGATGCTTTCGCGGATCGCTTCGCATTTCGGAATGTCATGATCAAAACTGACGCATGGCTGAACTGGAAGCTGTTTGGCATCAGCACGACGGAGAACGTTGTCGTCGGTCGAGACGGCTGGCTGTTTTTTACGGGCGACAGGTCGATGCCGCTGTTCCAAGGCGTGGATCGCTACACGCATGCCGACGCCGCTTACGTCGCCGACGTGCTGGAAATGCGCCATCACTGGCTGCGTGATCAAGGCATCGCCAGCGCCCATGTCATCGCCCCGGCAAAGGAGTCGGTGTATCCCGAGTTTGTACCTCGCGGCATCCCTCGCGTGATGCAGCCGTCATGCATGGAGGAGTTTCTCGCCTTCGGCCAAGGCAGAGAAGGTCAGCCGGTTGATCTGCTCCATCCACTCACGAGCGCCAGGACCGCCGGGCCACCGCTCTATTTGCGCGGCGACAGTCATTGGAACGATGCCGGTGCGCTGATCGCCTATCGTGAAGTGTTGAGAAAGCTCGGACACGAGGCTGAGGGGCTCGCGGAGGCCGCGTTGCAAAGTCACGTCGATCCCGCGACGCATCCGTATCACGATCTCGCCACGATGCTCGGAATCGGAGACACCTACATGCATGAGTGGCCGAATGATTCGCCGGTGATTCAGCCGAAGGCTGGCTGGACATTCGAGCAGACGAGCGATCCTTCGCAGCCAATGAGGCGGACGAAGAACACCGCGCCGCTCCTGGGGCAGCGTGTGCTCATGTTCGGCGATTCGTTTTCCGAGGCGCTGCTGCCCTTCATGGCGCAGACGTTCGCCTCTGTCACGCTTTACCAAGGAAGGTTTTTCTCACCGGCAAAAATCTTGGAGCACAGCCCCCAGATCGTGGTGCTGGAGAGCGCAGAGCGGTTGTTCTTTCACAACCGGCCTGCCTCTGCGGAGGAGGCGAGTGTCATTCACAGTCCAGCGTGGGCGAAACGCATCACCGATGCCGGCACACGCGCGCGCGTTCTTTTTGATTCTGCGGAGAGCTGGGCTGGCGCCGTCTTCCGCCCCAGACGATCGAGCGTGCTGGCTGGTCCGATCAGTGTTCCAGGCGTGAGAGACAAGGCGGGCGTCAATGTGCCTTTGAATTTGGGCACGACGGGTGCTGAAGCCGCAGTGGCCGTGCGGGTGCAGATTCAGCTAGCTCACGCGGGCCTTTTGAAATGGCAGTTCGAAAACAAGCGTGGCGATGTCGTCGCGCCAAGCTGGCTGATCCACGTCGAACTGCACGCCGGTGTGAATGACGTGTGCTTCGGGCTTCCGGCGCGCGGCACCGCGTCGATTGATCGGTTGAACGTCGCGCTGCAAACAGAGGCCCGTGGCGCCGTTTCCATCCAGTCGCTGCGGGTCGTGGAACTTCCGCGACTGCAATGACGTGGGCAGCGCTCGTTGGACATGCGGCTCAGCCGAACAGTGACGCGAGCGGCTTCCCTTTGTCTGCGACAGTGAAGGGTCGCTTCGCGGCGCTGTAGAGCACATGATCGAGCGGCAGGCCCAATGCATAGCCGATGGTGGCGTTCAGATCAGGAATGGAGGTCAGTTGATCGGCCACCTTGTCACCGCGTTCGTCCGTCGCTCCGTGCACTTGGCCGCCGCGGATGCCGCCGCCGGCCAGCACGCAGGAGAAGCCGGCGGGATGATGATCACGGCCGTCATTCACGTTGATGTCCGGCGTGCGGCCGAATTCAGTGGCCAGGACCACGAGGGTGTCATTCAGCATTCCGCGCGACTCGAGGTCCGCGAGCAGAGTGCTCATCCCGGCGTCGAGTTCATCGCAAAGCTCCGGCACACGGGTGAAGTTTGCGTTGTGGGTGTCCCAGTTGCCGAAGGACACCTCGACGAACCGGACTCCGTGCTCGACCAGGCGGCGCGCAAGCAGGCAGCCTTGGCCAAAGCGATCGCGCCCATACTTGTTCCGCAGCGCATCGGCCTCCTCATTGAGGTCAAAGGCCTTCAGCTCCTCGCTCTTCATCATCTTCACCGCGTCGTCATACATGTCGCTGTAGGCGCGCACATTTTTGAGGTTGTAGGACTCGGCAAACTTGCGGTCTAGCTGCCTCGCCACGCCGAGCCTGCTGTTGAAGCGCTCCTCGTCGAGCCACGAATTGACGCGCACATTTGAAATGCCGCTTTCAGGATCATTGATCATCAGCGGGGAGAACCGGGACTCGAAAAAGCCTGCCCCCGGATGCCTGCTGTCATTGCCGATCATCACGCTGCCAGGAAGCGATGGATTCCCCCGGTCCTGAAACTTCTGAAGCCACGCGCCCATCGCGGGATGGCGCACCGAGCTGCGAAGCGTGTAGCTGGTGTGCATGAAGTAGTTTCCCTGCTCGTGCGCACCTTGCGTGGAGGTCATGCCGCGGAGGATGGCCAGTTTGTCCGCCTGCCGCGCGATGAGCGGGATGTTGCTGCTCAGACGGATTCCGTCAACCTTCGTGCTGACGACCTCAGTCAGTCCCATCACGTCTTTGTTTTCCGGCTTCGGGTCAAAGGTGTCCAGGTGGCTCATGCCGCCGGTCATGTACAAATAGATGACGTTCCGCGCCGTCGGCACCTGCTTGAGAGGGCTTGTGTTCTCCCCCGGCACGGCGAAGGCCTTCCCTCCAAGGTGGGACGCGGCCGCCACGCCCAGGAATGTCTGGGCGGCTCCGGAGATGAACTCGCGCCGGCTTGCGGTGCAGCGGAGCGATGATGCTGAGGAATGAAAACGGTGCATGGACAAAATGAAATGGGGTTGGGCTTTTGAACGCGGAGGCGATACCCACCTTTCACTGAAAAAGCCAAGGCGGACCGCATCCGGCGAGAGCGCCCGATCCTCAGAGCGCGGCGGCTCAGTTTTCAGAAGACAGCTTGAGGGTGAAGGGGTATGGTTAAGCAATCCTAACAATCGTGCCCTTCCAGAAACAGCTCGATTCTCTCATGAATTTGCTCCCCGCCGTCGGGCCCAGCACTTGGGTCACCGCGGGCGCGGCGGCCTTCATTGCGTTCGCGGCGGGCTTGGCGTTTTCCCGCGGTGTCCTCCAGCAGTTGGTCAGCATGTTCAGCCTCATCATCGCCATCTCGGTGGCGTGGTTTGTCTTCACGAATCGGTCGGATGTGTTCGGCTCCGTGGGACCGCAGGTGAAGACGGATCGCCTGCTGCTGTTCGCCGGTGCCGCGGGATTGCTCGCCTACATCCTCTGTCAGGTCGGGGTGAAGATGCTCGCTGCCATGGGCATCCTGCGCCTTGTCGGTAGCATCGCTGGATGGAAGGGTCTCATCATCAGCGCCGTGCCCTCGACATTCCTTTTGTGGATGGCGTCAATGGGACTGCGCTTGATCGGCGACGTGCATGGCATGGAGAGCGCGGCTGCGGTGGCGAGCCATGGGTCCAAGGTAAAGGCGCAGGTCGTGTCCGTGTGGGATCGCCTCAGCAAGCAGATGGACCGCAGCACCTTTGGATCCATCGCCGCAAAGGTGGACCCGTTCGACATGCGCGCGACGGCGAATCTCGCGCGCCTTTTGATCCTGTGGCCCGATGGCAGCGTGTGGCAAAAGCTGGCGCAGAACCCCAGGACGAGCGCAGCATTGCAGCACGAGCGCATTCAAACACTCGGCGCAGATCAAAAGGTACGCGCCTGCATTGAGCGGAAAGATTTTGCAGGGCTCATCCAGCTCCCCCAAGTGGAGGCGGCGGCCGCGCATCCGGATTTAAAACCTGTGCTCTCGGGCCTGGAGCTCGAGGACGCTATGGACGCGGTCATTTACAAGCGCCCGGTCGTCGCCAAACGCTGAGGCTCACCCGTTGTGGGGAATCGGGCTTTGGCACTTGAAGTCCCGCACGATTTGGAGTTCACAGTCATCCGTCCATGCCCAAATACATCGTCACCATCGGTCTTGAGGTCCACGCGCAGTTGAACACACGCAGCAAGATGTTCTGCGCTTGCGCCGCCGAGTATGGAGCGGAGCCTAACACACTCACGTGTCCTACCTGCCTCGGTCTCCCCGGCGCGCTTCCCGTGCTGAACGAAGGAGCCATTGAGCGCACCATCCTCACCGGGATGATGCTCGGATGCAGCACGCCGCCCACGGTGAAGTGGGACCGGAAAAACTATTTTTATCCGGACATGCCGAAGAACTATCAGATCACCCAGTTTGACCTGCCGCTCTGTCTGGACGGCGGCGTGCCGCTTTATGATCTCGCCTATCCAAAGGACGCGCAGAAGAGCATCGCAAATCCTGGCAAGATCGTGAAGCTCACGCGAATCCATTTGGAGGAAGACGTGGCCAAGAGCACGCATCACGACCGCTTCACCACCATCGACTTCAACCGCGCGGGCACCCCGCTGATGGAGATCGTGAGCGAGCCCGATATCGACAGCGCTGAGGAGGCCTTCGCCTACCTAAACTCGCTGCGCCAGATCCTCATTTACGGCGGCGTGAGCGATGCCGACATGGAAAAAGGCCAGCTCCGTTGCGACGTGAACATCTCCGTCCGGCCGGAGGGACAAAAGCAACTCGGCGCAAAAATCGAATTGAAGAACCTCAATTCCATGAGCGCCATCCGCCGCGCGATCAAGGCCGAGACGGAGCGCCAGATCGACTGTCTCAATCGCGGTGAGAAGCTCCAGCAGTCCACCCGCCGCTGGGACGACGACCGAGGCGAAACCACGCTTATGCGCTCGAAGGAAGACGCGCACGATTACCGCTACTTGCCCGACCCCGACCTGCTTCCCGTCCACACCGCCGATCTCGTCGCGCGCATGAGGCCGCAGGTGCCTGAACTGCCGCACGAAAAGCGCGACCGATTCGCCCGCGACTACGGATGCAGCACCTACGACGCCGATGTGCTCGCCGCCGACAAGGCCTTGGCGTTCTATTTCGAAAGTGCCGTCGCGGCAGACCCCGCCGTGCCTGCGAAGAAGATCGCCAACTGGGTCATCAACGACCTCCTCGGCGTCATGAACGACAACAACATCGGCATCGCCGCCTGTCCTGTGAAGCCGGAGGCTCTTTCGACACTCGTCGCCACTGTGGAGAACGGAAAGATCAGCGGCAGCCAGGCAAAGGAAGTCTTCACCGAGATGTTTCTCAGCGGAGCCGCTCCGGCTGACATCATCAAAGCCAAAGGCTTCGAGCAGGTGAGCGACACGGGCGCGCTGGAAGCCATGGTGGATCAAATCATCGCCAGCGCGCCGGACAAGGTGACCGAAGTGCGCGGTGGCAATGACAAGGCGATGAACTGGTTCACCGGCCAAGTGATGAAGCTCTCCCAGGGCAAGGCAAACCCGAAGATCGTCACCGAAATCGTGAGGAAGAAAGTGCTGGGCTGATGTTTTACTGAGCCTGAGAGCTGGTGTGTGCTCCGGCGGTGTGTGCTGAGTTGCAATCTCACACCATCTGCGCTAACTCGCCGCGTTCATGAACTACGACCTCATCGTCATCGGCGGCGGGCCTGCGGGCTACGTCGGAGCCATCCGCGCAGCGCAGCTCGGCAAAAAAGTAGCCTGCGTGGAGAATGATCGCGCTGGCGGCACCTGCCTGAACTGGGGCTGCATTCCCACGAAGGCGCTGCTCAAAAACGCCGAGCTCTATCACATCCTCACCCACCGCGCGGCTGAGTTTGGCCTGAAGATCGGCAGCATCGAGTATGACTGGACCCAAGTCATCGGTCGCAGCCGCAATGTGTCCGACAAGCTGAACAAGGGCATCGAGTTCCTCTTCAAGAAAAACAAGGTCGATTACCTTCGCGGCACCGCAGGCATCCCTGCGGCGGGAAAAGTGGAGGTGACCGGCGCTGACGGCAAAAAAGAAACCCACGAGGCCGCCAACATCCTCATCGCCACAGGTGCGAAGACCCGCGACATGCCAGGCTTTGCCTTCAACGGCAAGACGGTCATCGGCAGCAAGGAGGCGATGACGCTGGAGAAGCAGCCGAAGAGCATCATCGTGATCGGAGCGGGTGCCATCGGGATCGAGTTCGCGTACTTTTTCAACGCCTACGGGACCAAGGTCACCGTCGTCGAAATGCTGCCGGACGTCCTGCCGGTCGAAGACACCGAGGTCAGCAAGTTGCTGGAGAAGAGCCTGACCAAGTCCGGCATCCGCATTCTCACCAACACCAAGGTCACAGGCACTTCCGAAGATGGAAAAGGTGTGAAGATCACGGTCGAAGGCGCAGCCAATGAAACGCTGGAGGCTGACATTTGCCTCGTGGCCATCGGCGTGAAGCCAGTCCTGCCGGATGGCATCGAGTTGAAGCTCACGGAGCGCGGCTGGCTGCAGACTGATGAGCGCTATCAAACCAGTGTCAAAGGCATCTACGGTGCAGGCGACATCATCGGGCCGCCGTGGCTGGCGCATGTGGCGAGCTATGAGGCCGTGCAGTGCGTCGAAGGACTCTTCACCAAGCAGACGCCGAAAAAGGTGGGCGTTTTCCCCGGCTGCACCTACTGCCACCCGCAGGTCGCCAGCATCGGCCTCACCGAACGCGCGGCGAAGGAAAAGGGCCTCAAGTTCAAGGTGGGCAAGTTCCCGTATCAAGCCAGCGGCAAGGCGCTAGCCGCCGCAGAGCCGGAGGGCTTCGTGAAGATCCTCTATGGCGAACCACACGGCGAGATCCTTGGCGCGCATTTGATCGGCAGCGAATGCACAGAGCTGATCGCCGAGATCGGTCTCGCGATGAATCTGGAAGCCACTTGGGACGAGATCGAATCGACGATCCACGCCCACCCAACGCTTTCAGAGATGGTGAAGGAGGCCACGGAGGTCGCAAAAGGGCATCCGATCCATGTGTGACGCGATGCGCCTCGCGTGGTGATCACCGCAACTCAGGCCGGCTTGGATTTCCAGAGCCGCATCAGTGTGATGCCGACAAGCAGAAGGGCTCCATCCCGCAGGAAGAGTTCGAGATAATCCGCCGTGGTGTCGTGCCCGCCGAAACAGCCGCACTGGATACTGAGCCCACGGCTTTGGGCGATGCCAAGGGCGATGAAGAACGTGACGAGAGCGGCGTTCAGCAAGACAAG
The DNA here is from genome assembly GCA_031411695.1 of Verrucomicrobiaceae bacterium. Lineage (GTDB taxonomy): Bacteria > Verrucomicrobiota > Verrucomicrobiia > Verrucomicrobiales > Verrucomicrobiaceae > JAIBCL01. The sequence goes on along the minus strand of JANOBO010000272.1, from coordinate 21,203 downwards.
CCCACCCCTGCGGAAGACGCCCGTCATGATAGCAAGCCCCGCCAGCACCTCCACCCACGGCAGCACCAGCGCAAGCCATGCCGCAAACGGATCGGGCAGCAGATCAAAGCTACGGATGTCGATGAGAAACAGGCCAGGGTCCCAGAGCTTTCGCGCTCCGGCATAAACGAAGACGCCGCCGAAACCGAAAGCGAGAATGCGGCGCGCCCAGTTCATCACGCATTCCCTCCAGATGCCCGACGCGAGTCACCTTTCACTCCACCTTCATCACGCCATTCATCATGATGCCGTGACCCGGAAAGGTGCAGACGTAGGGGTACTCTCCGGCCGCAGGCGCGACGAACTCCAACGTTTCAGACGTGTTCGGCTGAAGAAGCTTGGTGTGATGGAGAATTTCGGGCGAATCAGGCAGATAGCCTTTTTCGAGCGCCTTCGGATCGGTCATGACGACCATTGCCGCGTTTAGGATTTTGTCTTTGGATCCGGGCTTTCCGAGCACCCAATTGTGGGGTTGTGGGACAGCAGGATGCGTGTTGTTAAAGGTGAGCCGCACCTGTTGCCCGGCCTTGACGGTGAAGCTCTTCGTGTCGTACGCGAGCGCGTTGGTGCTGTCAGGCTTGATGGTGACTTCTGCCGCAGGACCACTTGGAGTGGGAGCTGACGCACCAGTGACCGCAGCAGATGGGGTGGTGGCCAGAGTCGGTGCGCCTGCAAGGGAGGAATCGCCTTCCGCTGGTGCCGGCTGCCGCTGCTTTTGCGACGCAGCGATGCCCCCGCCGACAAGCACGGCACCCCAATACAAGGCAAACAATGCTAAGGACGCGCCGAGAGCGATGTTAGCCAGTGGCCAAAAACCACCGGACGATTCTGTTTTTGCGGAGGGATGAGAGTCCATAGAAAAAGAGGCGCGGACACAAGCATAGGGTTCGCTGAACGCAACCTTCAACGTTTGGCGTTAACATTGAGCGCGCGCGTGGAAAGGATGCCCAGCAGGCAGGCGGCGCGTCGCACACGCATCGAGGCAGCGGGAGCGTTGGAGCCAGCGATCGATCTCGCTGCTGTCCTTTTTGTTGGCATCCAGCCAAAGCGCGACAGTGAGCGCGGTTTCGGCCATCCTCTCCGCCCGATCTGGATGCTCGCGTGCGCCTTTCTCGAACGAAGAGGTTGCTTCCGGAAACTTCCCCGTCATCACCAGCGCGCGTACCCAGAGATCGACGCCCGGCCCGCTATCCTGCGATCTCTCGGGGAGCGATTCCAGCTCAGTGATCGCATCGTCGGAAAGGCCAAGCTTGAGATAGCCTTCGATGACGTCGAAGGCCGCAGTAGCCGTATCAAACGCGACCGGCTTTTCCTGCCACACCACCGCGTCGTGCCGGTGGGGTGGATCATCCGCCGACCCGCCGTTTGCGGGATCGTCGGTCTGTTTCTCCAGGTAAACCCATTCATCTCCGTCCTTTTGTAGGCGGTATTGATTGATCGCGAGAACCGCGCACAACCCGAGGAACGCAAGAGTCGTTTCCAACACAAATGGCGCGGTCAGAACCTGAAAAATGGCGAGCGCGGATTCGCCCGCGACTTCACGGGCAGTCGCGTTCGTCTTCAGAAGAACTGCGATGGCGATGATCGCGGCCAAGACCCAGGCGGATGGCACCAGCCACCGCCTTGAGATTGTGACAGGTTCTCGCGTCATGAGTTGGCAACAGACTCACAGTTGGGCCTTGGTGTCAATCCACCAGCACCTCAGGACGGCGCACCGGAGGGCTGGCGCTCACGGCAGGCGGAGGCCCACTCGGTAGAACCGCAGGGAGGATTAACTCAAGGGCTTGGGTCGGCGGCACTGCCACGTCCGGTTCTGGCTCCCGGCGCTCTTTGGCACTGGGCGTGCCCGCCACGTTCACAGCGGCCCGGTCGCCTGAGCTTGGCGGGGCTTCAGGGGTCTTGGCATCTGACTTGTGTCGGTCCACGAGGCTCTTTCCAAGAAGCGCTCCGGCGACGAGGAACACTGCAAACATCCACACCAACGTTGGGACTGGAGAGCTCCGAGACTTTGCCAACGGCTCATGCCGGAATCCTTTGTCGTGCCGTTCAATCCACGGGCCGTGCGTTTCGGTCAGGTAGCGGTAATCGGCGGGTCCGCCGAGCAGGGGCACAGGCAGACCCTCGGCCACTTCAGTTGCATCCACCGAGAGATACTGGCTGTAGTTTCTCAGAAAAGATTTTGCGTATGCCATGTTGCCGAAAGCAGCAAAATTATCGTCTTCCAACTGCTGAAGGCGCCCAGTCGGGATGCGCGTCACATGCGCCACATCCAGAAGTGTGAGTCCTTTGGCTTCACGAGCGGATCGTAAATTCTGGCCGGTGGTTCGATGCATTTGGGTTTGATTTCAGGTGAGCCTTGGGGGAACAAACGAGCCTCTGATTCCGCTTATTTGATACAATTCAATTGGATCTGTGGAACGCGCACACAAGCGCCTTGGGTTTGCGGCTTCAGGTCCTTGGCTGCCTCACTCCCCATTGCCGTTGACTTCAAGGGGGGCCCGCTTCGTGACGACATTAATGTCGAGCCTTCCCACGCTCTCTTTCAATTCTCTGCCAGGCTTAAAACGCACGACACACCGGTCAGGGATGCGCACTTCGGAGCCAGGACGATTGGGATTTCGCCCGATTTTCGACTTCGCCACTTTGATCTCAAGGGTGCCAAAGCCCCGCAGGGTGATGTCGTGGCCTTCACTCAGGCGGCTTGAAATCATCCCGACAAATCCTTCGATGATGGTTTCAACCTGAGATTGCTTCAGTCCGGCTTCATTACTGAGTTCGATCACCAAGTCTCTTTTTGTCACGTTTGCCATGCATCGCGGTAGCAGAGGTTTCCTTCAAATCAAATCCGTTTCCTGGCTCGCGGGCATTAACTTTTAGTTGGCGTATTACACGCATTTTTTAGCCATCTAAGCTTTATTCACACACCACACACTTCGCTCATCGTTTTGAAGTGGACCTTGGACACCGCCACAAGACCCTCAAGGCCGTGTTGCCTCATGATTGTCCGCGCCGTCTCTTTCACGGTCGGCGATACGCCTTTCGGCAGCTGGACGCCCAACCTGCCCCCCTCGGTCGTCAACCAATCGATGAAGCCGGCCCGCGCGAGGATGGAAGCGGCTGCCACGGCGGGATCATCTTCCGCTTTGGTGCGTTGCTGCACGCTGATGGCGCGGCCTTTGGTTTTCAGAGCCGACTCGAGAACTCGGGCATCCGCGAACTGATCGGACACCGCTCGTTGACAGCCAGGGACCTTGTCCAGAAGGGATTCGATGACCGTCGCATGGCCCCAAGCAAGCAGGCGGTTGAGATTCTTGAATCGAGAATATAACTCGTTATATCGGGGCGGCCCGATGACGATCACCTCACTGACAAAGCCGCGCATTCTCAGCATGGCGCCAGCTAGGTCCCTAATTCGTGCGTCGCTGCTGATCCGTTTGCTATCCATGACTCCGATCTCGCGTAACTTCCGCGCCATCGCCTCGTCAACGTGCGCGCCGGCTATGACAAGCGGACCGAAAAAATCGCCCTTGCCGCTTTCGTCCACGCCGAAATGCGGTTCATACCTCTCGGGGTGATGCACGTGCTCGTAGCCGAGTTCGGCCACGCCGAGCACCTCGGCCTCGAGCGTGTTTAGCACAAAGTCCTCGGTGTCACGACCTTGCACCACGACCTTCGGCCCCTTTTCGTAAACTGCGACAGACAGACCCGGTCGTGAGGCGGCATAAATGCAGTATGGCTTGGATGCAAAGGTCAGGCCTTTTGCATCCAGCGTGGCCCGCAACCGTAGGGCCTGCTCTTCAGTCAGTGGCTTGGTGTAAGAGGAGATTTGCGCCATTTCACGTTCGACACTACAACGGAGGTGGCCATTGGTCATTTCCCTCTCGACGCTCTTGAAAAAAAAGTCGCCAGCCAGCACGCCCGCTGCATTCGCCGAGCAACTCTCGGATTGGTTTCGCACGAACCGGCGTGACTATCCGTGGCGGCGGACAGTCGATCCGTACGCCATTCTAGTTTCGGAGATCATGCTCCAGCAAACGCAGATCACCACCGTTCTGGAGGGAGGCTACTACACACGGTGGATGGCGCGCTTTCCGGATTTTGGGAGCTTGGCTGTCGCAGATGAGCGAGACGTGCTGAGAGTTTGGGAAGGACTCGGCTACTATCGTCGCGCGAAAAACCTTCACAATCTGGCGCGCATCGTCGCGAACGATCTCGGTGGCGACTTCCCGCGCGAGTCCGACAAGATCAAATCTCTCCCCGGCATCGGACCTTACACCGCGGGCGCGGTGGCCAGCTTCGCCTTCGACCAACCGGAGCCCATCGTCGATGGGAACGTGGCGCGCGTTTTGGCGCGCGTTTTCGACGACGCCTCACCCATCGATTCGACTGCGGGAAAAAAGATGCTTTGGGAGCGTGCCGGGCTTCTAGTGCGCGCGTCAAAGTCGCCTCGAGAGTTTAACGCGGCGCTCATGGAGCTCGGGCAGACCCTTTGCCGCCCTGTGTCGCCCGTGTGCGCATCGTGCCCTGTTCAGTTGTTCTGCATAACGCGCCGGCCCGAAAGCCTGCCGGTAAAGCAATTCAAAACCGAGATCACCAAGGTCGAAGAGCGCGTTTTCTTTTGCGAGAGCGCCGACGGCATCCTGCTGGAACAGGAAACCGGCACACGCCGGACGGGAATGTGGAAGCTGCCCACGCTCGTGGAAGGCCACAGTCCGCCCCCGGTGCTGCATAAGTCAACCTATGGGATCACCCGCTACCATGTCACGCTGTGGGTGCATGAGTCTCCGCCAGTGGCACATCGCGCAGGGCTGAACCAAAGGCGCGTGCCTCTCGATGAACTGCCTCATCTCCCGATCCCGAGCCCGTACCGAAAAGCATTGAACGCCATCGTGAGTGCGCGCCGCTTTCAGTTGGAAGCGTAACCACTCTTTGTCACGATCCGATGTTCGTGCTTCATTCCCCGCCCCACCCCATGATCGCCCCCGCCCTGCTTCCTTCCATGCCAGACAAACACGGTCACTTTGGCCAGTATGGCGGCATGTTCGTGCCGGAGACCTTGATGGCCGCGCTCACGGAGCTCACCGCAGAGTACGAGAGGGCACGCAATGACCCTGCCTTCCAGGCCGAGCTCGACCGATTGCTCCACGAATACGTCGGCCGGCCCACGCCGCTCTATTTTGCCGAGCGCTGGACCGAGAAACTCGGCGGCGCAAAAATCTACCTCAAGCGTGAGGACCTCCTTCACACCGGCGCGCACAAGATCAACAACGCCCTCGGCCAGGCGCTGCTCGCCCTCCGGCTCGGCAAGAAGCGCATCATCGCCGAGACTGGCGCCGGCCAGCACGGCGTGGCCACCGCCACCGTGTGCGCGCGCTTCGGCTTCGATTGCGTCATCTACATGGGCAAGGTCGATATGGAGCGCCAGGCGTTGAACGTCGCCCGCATGAAATTCCTCGGCGCCGAAGTCCGCGCCGTGACCGCCGGACAGGCCACACTGAAGGAGGCTGTGAATGAGGCGATGCGCGACTGGGTCACCAACGTCCGCACCACGCACTACATCCTCGGCTCCGCGCTCGGCTCCCATCCGTTCCCCATGATGGTGCGTGACTTCCACCGTGTGATCGGCGTCGAGGCGCGGCGGCAAATCCTCGAGCGCGAGAAGCGCCTGCCCGATCTCCTCGTCGCCTGCGTCGGTGGCGGCAGCAATTCCATCGGTCTCTTCCATCCCTTTCTCGACGACACATCGGTGCGCATGATCGGCGTCGAGGCCGGTGGAGAAGGCATCAAGCCGGAGAAACACGCCGCGAGATTTCAAGGCGGACGACTCGGCGTGCTGCAAGGCACCAAGACGTGGCTGCTCGCCAATGAAGACGGCCAGATCGAGCTTACGCACAGCGTCAGCGCCGGCCTCGACTATGCCGCCATCGGCCCCGAGCACGCCTACTTGCATGATCAGGGGCGCGTCGAATACGACTTTGCCACGGACGACGAGGCGCTCGACGCCTTTCACGAACTCTCCCGCACGGAAGGCATCATCCCCGCGCTCGAGAGCAGCCATGCCATCGCCCACGTGAAAAAAATCGCGCCGAAGATGGCCAAGGATCAGATCATCATCATCAACCTCTCAGGCCGCGGTGACAAAGACGTCGCCCAAGCCGCGCGATTTGTATTTGGTGAGGAGTTGAAGTTTTAGTCCAGTGGAGCGGACTGATTGGCGAAGTGGGCTCGAAAATTTGCCGGGTCCCTCCCAGCCCGGTTGCAACAGACACTGGATGACCCAGAGAGATGAAGAAAAACTCACAAACGTTCATCAACCCGATCACCGCAGACATGTCGAAGCTGAAGTCGCTTCTTCAGCAAACCGTCGCGCCGCATTTGCCGCCGGCTCGGAAGGAGATGCAAATCCTAAATCTCGCCTGCGGCCGATGCGATGAGGCCGAGACTCTCGTCTCGCTTGGCAAAGACCTCACGCAGGGTGGCGATGTGCGCATGGTTGGCGCTGACATCCGCATCCGGGAGATCCGGCAGGCCCGCGAGACGCACTCGAAGCTGCCAGCCGAGTTCTTGATCCAGGATGCGGCGCAGCTCCATCAGCACAAGGAACTTGGCGATGACTTCGATCTCGTTTTCCTCCGCCACCAAAACTTCTGGCACGGGCAGGAGACTTGGAAAAAAATCTTTGATCAAGGCCGCGCGCGACTCAACAAAAACGGCCTGCTGGTGATCACCAGCTACTTCGATCACGAGCACAAGCTCGCCCTCGCCGCTTTGCGGGCGATGGGGATGGAGGTCGTCGAGTCCCGGCGCAACAAGACATCGCGCGCGCTGAAGGACGCTCCCGGAAAATCCGTGGATCGATGGGTGGCCGTGCTACGCCCGAAGAAATAGCGCGCGCCTCAGCGCCTCCGCCATGCCGCTCCGCCTGAAACTGATCGCCGTGCGGCTTTACCGCCTTGGATTGCTCGCCGCTGCGGTGCTGCTGATTCGATCCCAAACGAGTTCCCAATCTTCCGGCAGCACGCTCACCGTCGAGCGCATCCGTGACTTTTTCCCAACCGCCGCCACGCTTGAGACAGGAGTGGTGAAGGACTCATCGGGCATCACGCTCGGGTCTGTGGCCGAGACATCGCCCGGCTCCGACGCCATCATCGGCTACTCCGGCCCGACGAACACGCTGCTGGCGCTCGACACACAGGGCGCGATCATCGGCCTGCGTATCCTCGGCAGCGGCGATACGCCGGACCATCTGGCCGAGGTGATCCGCGACCGGTCATTCTTCAAACAATTCCACACGCTCAAGACGGGCGGCAGCCTGAAGAGGGTGGACGGGGTCTCCGGCGCCACGCTCACGAGCACCGCCATCGCGGAAGGAATTCTCCAGCGGCTTGGTCAGGAGACCTCTTCACTGCGTTTTCCCGACCCGATCACCCTGGATGAAGTCCGCGCGCTGGAGCCGCCCGCCATGGCGTTGCGCGCCGCGAAGAAGAATCCGAGCCGGCTCGACGTCCTGGATGCGACCGGCCGCACTCTCGCCATCGCCACACGCACTTCACCCGTGAGCGACGCCATCGTCGGATACAAAGGCCCGACCGACACGCTGATGCTTCTCGATCCCGCCGGGGAAAAGCTGCGCGCCATCCGCGTGCGCAAGAGCTACGAGACGAAGGCCTACCTCGGCTACGTCACCGATGACGCGTACTTCATGCGGCTCTTCAACGGCAAGACGCTCGAACAGCTCGCCGGCATCGACTTTGCAAAAGAGAAAATCGAGGGCGTGTCCGGCGCGACGATCACGAGCTGGTCCATCGCCGAGTCATTGAAGAAACGCTCTGAAAAAATGCTTGCCGAGAATTCGGGCAAGCCCGCCTGGCTCAAAAACATCCGCTGGCGCTGGCAGGACACAGGCCACTCGCTCGTCCTCGTCTCCGCGTTCGTCATGGCATTCACCGCGCTGCGCGGGAGCAAGCTCGCGCGCAATCTCCATCACCTCCTGCTTGTCGTTTACGCCGGGTTTCTCGTCGGAGAGATGCTCTCACAGGCGCTCTTTGTCGGCTGGGCTCGGCATGGCGCGCCCTGGCGTAGCGCGCCCGGTTTGGTGCTTCTCGCCGCCGTCGCGCTGCTCGCGCCCGTGTTCAGCCGCAGGCAGCTTTACTGCCATCACATCTGCCCGCACGGCGCGCTTCAGCAGTTGCTCATGCGGCGTGTGAAGTGGCAGTGGTCGCCTCCGCCGTTGCTTTCCGCCGTGATGGAAAAGCTGCCCTTCGCGCTGCTGCTCCTGGTTCTCTTCTCCGCTGTCGCCAGCCTCTCGCTCGACCTGAACGCCATCGAGCCCTTTGACGCCTGGCTCATCAAGGTGACCGGCGTGTCTGCGATGGTCATCGCAATCACCGGCCTGCTCTTCTCCCTCATCACCCCCATGGCCTACTGCCGCTACGGCTGCCCCACGGGTGCGCTGTTTAAATTCCTGCGATTCAGCGGTGATGCGGAGAGATTTGGAATCCGTGACTGGATCGCGCTGGTGGCCATAGCAGCAGTATCGTGCTTCGTCTGGCTCATTTGAATTGGACGGCGATGTTCACTGAAACAACAGGGCTGCACGGGTGCGTTTGGCGCCCGGGATGAACGAGCCTTTGCGCTGCCACGGGGATCGTTTACGATGCTTGCATGAACTCTGCCGTCATCCTCCAACGCATTTGGATTGATCCCGCCCGCTGCGGGGGCAAGCCTTGCATCCGCGGTCATCGCATCTGGGTTTCGCTCATCCTGGACCTCCTCGCGGAAGGGATCACTCCGCAGCAAATCATCGCGGAGCACTATCCGCAGCTCACCATTGAAGACATCCGCGCCTGTATCGCCTACGGCTCCGCGATGTCGCAGGAGCGCTACGTTTCCGTCGCCCTTGAGGCCGCCGTATGAAGCTAAAGCTCGATGAAAACCTCGGCCAGCGCGGCCGCGATCTGCTCATCGCTTCGGGTCACGATGTCTGCACCGTGGCGGAGCAGAACCTTTGCTCTGCTACGGATGAGGCTGTGGCCCGTCGCTGCACGGAGGATGGCCGCGCAATTGTCACTCTCGACCTGGACTTTTCCAATCCGTTGCGCTTCCCACCTGAGTTGCATCATGGCATTGCCGTCCTGCGAGGCTCCACGCGGCTAACTCTGACGGTGATCGAACGCCTTGTGCTCACGCTTATCGGCGCGCTCCAGACACAGTCCCTCAACGGACATCTCTGGATCGTGGAGGAAGGCCGCATCCGCATTTTCCAACCGTGATCACCGGAACAAAGGCAGCAAATCGCGCAGCGCGTTGCTGCTCTCGCACACGGTGGTGAGGCTGGCGACGGCGGCGGGGATGTGCTCCTTGAAGTGGGGCTTGCCCATGTTGCGGCTGAGATTGCCGTAGGCGCCGAGAGCCTGCATGAGGCGCTGGGCGGCGCAGAGATGGAACGACTCGCGCAGCTCGAAGGGCGAGATGCCGCGATGCTCGGCATAGCCGTGGAGCAGATCATCGCGCTCGCTGTCGGTCATCGTGACGTAAGGGTCGAAGAGCAGCGAGGCGAGGTCGTACTCCGCCAGGCCGAGGCGCAGCCCTTGGTAATCGACAAACCAAGGCGTGCCGCCTTCGCGCAGCATGATGTTCTGGCTTTGGAAATCCCGATGCACGAGGCAGCGAGGCAGGCGCGCGAGCGTCTGGCGCAGGTGCCTCAGCGCCGCATGTGCGGGCGCGAACGTGTGCGCGCGGAAATCCCGCTCGAGGTGGCCGTGCACGAAGTGATCGAGAAAATATTTTTGCTCCCACTCGTAAAGTGTCTCGTCGAAGGGCGGCTCCAGCTCGAGCTTGGCGTGTTCGCTCAGATCCGATTCGCGCACGGCGTGGATGCTTGCCACCTCGCGGAGCGCGGCCTGATACAGCGGCCCGCGCACCTCCCACGGCTCGCCGCATTGGGAATGCAGGTCCACGTGTCCGAGATCTTCCAGCCACACGAAAAGCCTGTCTGCATCGAACGCGTAAATCTCCGGCACCCGCACGCCCAAAGCCTGGAGGCGATGCGTCGCAGGGACGAATTTTGGATTGTCCCGCCGCGCCAGCGTGTAAATCATCAGAACCATGGGCCGGTGCGCGCCGCCCTCCCATGCCAGACGGAAGTAGCGTCGGTCGCTGCCGCCCTTCACGATGGCCTGCACCTCGCAAGGCACGCCAGCCAGCGCGGGGAACTGCTGACGCGTGAGGATGACGAGGGCTTCTTGTTCGGGGGACATGACGGGTGTGAATGACGAAAACAGAATGACGGATGTCGGATCAACGAAGGGCCGCCCAGCTTCAGATATCGAGGTCGGTGCATGCGCCGGTGGCACTGATGCCAGAGCGGACGATGCAGCGCGTGAGCCGGGCGGATGAGGCGATGCGCGCGCCGGGCCACAGGATGCAGTCGTTCAATTCCGCGCCCGGCTCGACGACACTCTGGGCGCCGATGATGTTCACCCCGCTGAGCCTTGCTGTGGAAGAAACGTTGGCGGACGGATCGATGGCGGTGCGGTGACGCGCATCACGCGCCGCATAGTCCGGGAAGTGCGAATTGAGTTCTTCGAGCGAGCGGTGCGCCTCGAGATAACTGACGCGGTTCCCTAGATCCCACCAGTGGCCGGCGTCGATCACCACGCCGCCGAGGCCGGCACCCTCCACGATCATCTTGAGGAAAATGGGAATCACCGACTCGACCTTGCCGGGCGTCAGCCAGTCGAAGAATGCCGGCTCCACCACATAGATCCCGGTGAAAAGAAGCTCGCCCTTGTTTCCGGTGCCGAGCTTTCCGTGGATGTCAGTGACGCGCCGGGTGGAGGGATCGAGCGTGATGTGAAGCGCCGGTCCCTCGCTGCGGAGCGCCAGCGTGACCAGGTTTCCGCGCGCGCGATGCTCGCGGAGCAGCGGCTCCAGCGGCAGGTCGGTGAGGATGTCACCGTTGTAAACGATGAAAGGCTCGTCACCGATGAGGTCACGCACATTGGCGATGCCGCCCGCCGTCTCGAGCCGCACGGGCGCCTCCTCACGGAAGTGGATCGGCGCACCACGATAGGCGTGCTCCGGAAACGCGCGCGAGTAGGCGTCGGGGATGTGATGCGTGTTCACGACGAATTCGCGCACGCCAGCCTCAAGCAGATGATCGAACGCATAAGTGATCAGCGGCTTTTGGAAAACGGGGATGAGCGGTTTGGGCAGTTGGTCCGTGAGTGGGCGGAGCCGCTCACCAAGTCCGGCGCCCAACACAAAAGCCTTGTTCACGCGGCGGATTTACGTTCTCATGTCTGGCGATGCAAACGGAAATGCCGCATCATCCGATGTCGCGGGCCCGGGCTCTCCTCCCACGCTGATCATGACAGAAATCGAGCGCAAAATCATCGCCGCCCAAGGCTACGTGGAGCTGGGCCTTTTTGCCGACGCGCAAAAGGAGCTCAGCGTGCTGCCGGAGCGGTTGTTCGACCGCACGGACGTGATCGAGATCACCGTGCTCTGCCTCATGGGCGAGCACCGCTGGGAGGAGGCGCTGGGAAAGGCGCGCCGCCTTTGCACCTCGGAGCCCGACGAGCCGGGCGGCTTCATCCACGCGGCCTATTGCCTGCACGAAATGGGCCGCACGCGGGAGGCCGTGGACGTGCTGGTGCGCGGCCCTGCATCGCTCCAGGGCAAGGCGGTCTTCTTCTACAACATGGGCTGCTACCGCGCGCGGCTCGGGGAGGTGGATGCCGCGGTGGAGATGCTGCAAAAGGCCTTCAGCAAGGACGGAAGCCTGCGCCGCTCCGCGCGGCGTGATCCGGATCTTGACGCGCTCCGGCCGAGGCTGGAGATGATCTGATGGCGCAACTGCCACAGTCAGCCGAAGACGCCATCACGCAAAAGTTTGAGGATAACTTCCGCGAGCGTGGTGAGCTGGGCGCATCGCTCTCCATCTGGAAAGATGGCGCCGAGGCGCTGTCGATCTCTCACGGTCACAGGAACCGCGACCGCACGAGGGCGTGGACGCCGGAGACGCTGGTGCCTGTGTGGTCCGCGACGAAAGGTCCCGCTGCCGTCGCGTGTCTCGTGGCGCTGCATGAGGCGGACATGCCGCTCGAAACCGCCGTCTGCGAGGTCTGGCCGGAGTTTGTCTCCGGCGGAAAACAGCACATCACTTTTGCTGAGGTTCTCTCCCACCGCGCCGGCCTCTGCGTCCTCGATGAGCGCGCGCCGATGATGAACTACGATGCCGTCATCACCGCGCTCGAGAGGCAAACGCCGCTCTGGCCGCCGGGCACGCGGCAGGCCTATCACGCACGGACGTTTGGTTTTCTCCTTGATGAGATCGTGCGCCGCATCACCGGCGCGGCATCCATGGGCGCATATTTCCGCGAGATCATCGGTGATCCGCTCGCGCTCGATTTCTGGATCGGTCTGCCGCAAAGTGAGTGGGATCGCGTTGCCACCATTTACCCAGGCAAATTCAGCATCGCCACGCGGGACCAGGCGTTTCTCAAGGCCTTCAACACGCCCGGCTCCATCACGCAGCGTGCGTTCGCCTCGCCCGTCGGACTCGGCGCAGTGAGTGATCTGAACAAACCCGAAGTGTGGAGCGCGGGCTTCGCGTCGATGGGCGGCATCGGCTCCGCCAGCGCGCTGGGGAAATTTTACTCCATGCTCGTCAGCGGCGGGCAGTCTCTCGTGCCGCATGAAGTGATCGAGCAGCTCCGCACGCCGCTCTCACAAGACAACGACGCCGTGCTCTGCCTGGACGCCGCCTTCAGCGCCGGCATGATGATGGACCCCGTCCACGCCGGGACCGGCGCAAAACTCCGCTCACTCTTCGGCCCTTCAACTCACGCCTTCGGTCATCCCGGCGCCGGCGGCAGCCTCGCCTTTGCCGATCCCGAGAACAGCATCGCCTTCGCCTATGTGATGAACCAGATGGAAACCAGCGTGCTGCCCGGCGAGAAAGCACTGCGATTGGTGGAGGCCTTGTATGCATGAAGCGCCATGCGTTTGCGCACGCGATGATTGAGCTTATCATCGCGCTATGACAGCCAACCAGGTTATTGCCGAAATCGACTCCCTCCCGCCGCACGAGCGCGAGGCCGTGTTTCATCACGTCCACGATCTCGAAGAAGCGGCCATTCCCGAATCCTTTCTGCGCGGCATGGAAGAGGCGCAACGAGGAGATCTTAGCGAGATGCGTGACGATCAGTTTCTAAAGCCCCCAGTCGCCGTCTGATGACTTATCGTTATCTCGCCACTCCCCAGTTCTGGCGATCCTACTCGAGGCTCAGCGCGAGCCAGAAGGAATCCGCGCAGGCTGCGTGGCTCACCTTCAAAGCGACCCGTTTGATCCGCGATTACGCACGCACAAGATCGCCAGCCTCTCCGCCCGCTTCGGGCGCACCATTCATTCGGTGAGGATAGAGGGCGATTTGCGCGCGGTGTTTTACCTTGAGGCATCCAATGTCGTCAGCGTGGACATCGGCACTCATGCTATCTACCGCTGACTGTTTTTTGAAGCGTGCCACATGAAATCTGACGGGAAAATTGAGTCCCCGTTTCCCCCTTGGCTGGTTGGCTCATGGGTCAGCGTTTCTTCCAGCATCACCGGCTATGTTCCCGGCAATGAATGGCTCACTTGGACCACCGGCGGTGAAGAAACGTGGAAGATGACCGCAGGTTCGAACATCGAAAATGTAGCCGGGCGATTCAGGTGCCAGTTTCACGATGGGGTTCTCCAGCGCTGGCATGAAAAGAACGGGAAAGAATATCAGCCGCTGCGCATTTCTCGGTTGGATGACGGCGTGATTGAAATTGCGCATCCGCCAGTGGAGCCAGTCCATCGAACAGTTTTCCGCCGGACGGTTGATGGCTAGACGATGATCACAGATGGTGGTCTCACATTTTGTTTGTGACAACGCCGCTGGCTTCCGTATCGCTTCGACATGTGGACCCAAATCCAATCCTTCACCGACATCAAGCTGGAGAAAACCAGCGACGGCATCGCCAAGATCACGATTAACCGGCCGGAGGTGCGCAATGCGTTCCGGCCACTGACGGTGCAGGAGATGCTCACCGCCTTCGACCTCGCGCATGAAGATCCCGATGTCGGCGTGGTCATCCTCACGGGCGAGGGGCCGGATGCGTTTTGCTCCGGTGGTGATCAAAAGGTGCGCGGTCATGCGGGCTACATCGGCGGTGATGGCGTGCCGCGGCTCAACGTTCTCGATCTCCAGAAAAAAATCCGCAGCATTCCAAAGCCGGTGATCGCGATGGTCGCCGGTTATGCGATTGGCGGCGGACATGTGCTGCACATCGTGTGTGATCTCACCATCGCGGCGGACAACGCGCGCTTCGGGCAAACGGGACCGAAGGTCGGCTCGTTCGATGGCGGCCTCGGCTCCAGCTATCTCGCGCGCATCGTCGGGCAAAAGAAGGCGCGCGAGATTTGGTACCTTTGCCGCCAATACGACGCGCAGCAGGCGCTCGACATGGGATTGGTGAACACCGTGGTGCCGCTCGCGCAGCTCGAAGAGGAAACGGTGAAGTGGTGCCGCGAGATTCTCGCTCATTCGCCGCTCGCGCTGCGCTGTTTGAAATCCGCGCTCAATGCGGACTGTGACGGACAGATGGGCCTCCTGGATCTCGCCGGCAATGCGACGCTGCTTTATTACATGAGCGAGGAAGCGAAGGAGGGGAAGAACGCCTTCATCGAAAAGCGGAAGCCTGACTTCTCAAAGTTTCCGCGCGTGCCATGAACTCCCCTCACGACGGCGCCATCAACACTCAGTCGCCGTCGAGAGGCGCCCGCGTTCGCTCATGCCTCGCGGCGTTTCTCGCGGCGGGCATCGTCGGCGCATGTTCTGTGCCGACGACCATCGAGACGAGTTCGTTTCCTTCCATCACGCCACGCGAGTGCCTCAAGACGGCCGAGACGTATCGCACGCATCGGTGGACTGCCGCCGCAGCCAATGTGCGGCACGGTACTGACTCGAGGGGCATCTTGTCGGACACGCCGGACATCAGCTATCAAAAGCCGGGAGCCATCCCCGGCTGGTGGCGCACCGATGTGGTGAACGAGGGCGTGCCGTACCAGTGGGGCGGCTTTTGCACGATCTCTGAATTCGATGCCGGTCTCCGCGCCGGGAAGGCTGCGGGCGATGTTTACACGAGTGAGAAGAGGCGGCTGCTCGATGACGCCGTGTCCACGGACGCGGTGGGCATTGATTGCTCCGGCTTCATCTCACGCTGCTGGAAGCTGCCGCGCTCTTATTCCACGCGTGAGCTTGCCGGCCTGTGTGTGGAATTGAAGTCGTGGGACGAACTGCAACCCGGAGACATCCTCAACACCTTCAACGCGCATTGCCTCCTCTTCGCAGGGTGGGACGATGCCGGGAAAACGCGGCTCATCGCCTATGAAACCGGTTGCCCGCCTAACTGGAAAGTGGTCACGAACACCATCGGCCGCGACTGGCTGCGATCGCTCGGCTACAAGCCTTTTCGATACAAGAACATGCGCGGTCCGTGAGGCGCGCGCGGCGGCAACTCCCGCACCCGGCTTGGAATGGCGGAAGGCGCTGCGATCGTTCTGGGCCGATCCTGGATGGTTCGCAGCGAGGGATCTTTTTTGGAAACCCCGCATGTCCCCCGCTTCGTAAGCCATGGCGCCATGACAGAACCGACCTCCAAGATGCGAAACGGCCTTGCCCTGGCAGGCTTTCTTCTCGTCACCTTCGGCGCGCCGGCTTTGGGAGCGTTCGCGGCGCCGGACGGCTGGTATCAGTCGCTGAAAAAGCCAGCCTGGAATCCGCCTTCGTGGATTTTCGGTCCGGCCTGGACATCCCTCTACACGCTCATGGCCGTGGCGGCGTGGCTCGTGTGGAAGCGTGGTGGCTTCGGCGTCCGCCGGCTCCCGCTTTCACTCTACTTCATCCAGCTCGCGCTCAATGCCGCTTGGTCGCCGATCTTTTTCGGTGCCCATCGCGTGGGATGGGCGCTGGTGGACATCATCGCGCTGTGGATCGCCATCCTTGTCACACTGCTGAGTTTCTTTCGCGTCAGCAAGGCGGCAGGTGTGCTACTGGTGCCGTATCTCGCGTGGGTCACATTCGCGACCGCGCTGAACTTCACGTTCTGGCGGATGAACGCCGGGTAAATCCGACGCATGGCCATCCACACGCTGACATCGAAGCAGATCATCACCGCCACGCGCCAGCAGGCGTGGGATTTCTTTTCGGATCCGCGTAATCTCGCACGCATCACGCCTCCCGAGATGGGATTTGAAATCACCACGCCGGACCTGCCACCACGCATCCGGGCCGGGCTTATGATCGCCTATCGCGTGCGGCCGCTTTTTGGCATTCCAATGTCGTGGCTGAGCGAGATCACCCTCGTGCGCGAAGGCGAGTGCTTCATCGACGAGCAGCGCGTGGGGCCGTATGCCGTGTGGCACCACGAGCACTGGTTTCACGAGCGAGACGGCGGCCGCATCGAGGTGGAGGACCGCGTGACTTACGCGCTGCCCTTCGGCTCTCTCGGAGATCTCGCGCATCCCATTCTCGTGAAGCCCCAGCTCGACCGCATCTTCGCGTTTCGCGACAGCGCCGTGAGGGCGCACTTCGGCTGAGCCGTTACTGCACCAGTGTCAGCACAGCGCGGCCGACCTGCGCGGGCTGGATCTTCGTCATGCAGTCGTAGTGACCGAAAGGGCACTCGCGCTTGAAGCACGGGCTGCACGGGACGTGATGACGGATGACGATGTGATCGGCACCCAAGGGGCCGGTGAGGATGGGCTCCGTGGAGCCAAAGATGGAGACGGTGGGCACGCCAAGCGCGGCGGCCAGGTGCATCGTCCCCGTGTCGTTCGTGAGCAACGCACGGCATTGGCGCAAGGCTTCGATGAGCGTGGTGAGCGTGGTCTTGCCGACGAGGTTCGTGTGCCTGCCGGTGAGCAGAGCGGCGAGTTTCTCTCCCATCTCCTTCTCACCCGGCGCGCCAAAGAGAACCCACTCGATGTCGGGTCGTGTGGTGGAGATTGCGTTTGCTGTCTCCGCAAAGCGCTCGAGCGGCCAGCGTTTTGCAGGCCCATATTCCGCTCCGGCGCAAATGCCGACGCGTGTGACCCCCGCGGCGATGACCGGAGTGCCGGTGATGAAGAGGGATGGATCGTCTGTCCTCGCGCCGCACTGTTCGGCGAGACGCAGGTAGCGCCAGACGTGATGCGAGGGCGGCTTTCCCCGATCGGGCTCGCGCACGATCTGGTGCAGCAGCTTCGCGCGGAGTGACCCGCGATAACCGACGAGGCGCGGAATCTTTGCGAGCCACAACTCCAGCGTCGAGCGCGTGGAGTTCGTCATGAAGATCGCCGCGTCATAGCGCACGCCTTTTGCGCGCATGCGCCGCGCCACGGTGAAGACGCCATCGCCGCTCTCCTTGGAAAGGATGTCATCGACCTCCGGGAGGGATGCCCACAGCTCACGCAATTTTCCTGCGGCGAGAACGGTCAGCCGCATGTCAGGCCGGCCCGCCTTCAGCGCGCGCACCGCAGGGAAGGCCATGCATGCATCGCCGAGCCAGTTCGGCGAGCGGACGATGAGGTTAAACTTTTGCAGCCGGCTCTTGTCGTAGCCGGACGCGAAGGTGACGCCGCGGCGATAGCCCGACAAAAGAAAATCCGGCTCGGGGGTTTTCCATCGGTTGTGAACCCAGAACCAGTTGTGCGGCGCGCGCCGGATCACGCGCTCGATGGCCAAGTTCAGCGCGGCGGTGATTCCCTCCGCAGTCGGCTTCGGCTCGCCGGATTCGACAGGCGGATGAATGACCAGCGTCCACAGTCCGGGACCGCGATCATAGATGGCGATGGGCAGCAGCGGCGTGTCGCAACGCAGCGCCATCAGCGCGGGAAGCGATGTCGTGGACGCCAGCCGGTCGAAGAAAGGGCACCACGTGCCCTTGTCCCCCGCGTGTTGGTCCACCAGCACGCCGAGCGTCGTGGTGGCGGTGCGCAGGAATTTCATCGGCTCGGCGAAGCCTTTGCTGCGGTCAAAGAGCACGTAGCCGAGCTTCTCGCGGTTCCGGCGCACATGCGCGTCGAGGAATGGATTCGCCAGCGGCTGGTATATGCTCGAGGGCTTCCTCCCGTGGGCGAACAACGACGGCACCTGCGTCAGAAGCTCCCAGCAGCTCAAATGGCTGACGGCAAAGAGCAGCGGCTTGCCCGCGTTCACGACCGCCGTCGCATGCTCGAGTCCCTCCACCGTCACGCGCTTGGCCACCTCCGCCTCGCCCATCTGCGGCAGTTTGAAACCGCACAACACGTTCGAGCCTAAAGATGCGAAGTGCCGCCACGCGAGGCGTCGGAGCTGCTCCTCGGAGAGCTCGCGACCGAAGGCGATGCGCAAATTGTCGATGGCCAGCCGACGATACTTCCCCGCGAACACGCAGGCCAGCGTGCCGCCAAGGCCGCCGACTCGTGCAACCGCGCCGAGAGGAAGCAGGTGCAGCATCCCCACTGCGGCGCGGACGAGCAAATAGACAAAGTACTGCCCGGCGAGCCGCAGCATGGAACCGACTGTCTTCCTTCCGCTCATCGTGTGACCGGTCTTATGCCGCAGTCCATCATGCCGCGCAACCGCGCCTGCGTGTTGAAAAAGAAAGGGCGGCTTGCGCCGCCCCTGCCTGCGTTCCAACAGCCCAATACCAATGAAACCATCGGCACGCTGGCGCGATGATCATGGAATCTTCAGCGTCTGTCCAGGACGGATAAGGTCGCTGGAGAGCCCGTTCGCGGCCTTCAGCTTCGCCACCGACGTGCCCTTGCTCCGCGCGATGCCGTAGAGCGTGTCGCCTTGCTTCACACTGTGCCGCTTCGATGAGGCCACGGTCTTTTTCTTCGCGCTCGATGTGGGGGTGGACTTTTTCTTGGGAGCCGATGTCGTGCGCGAGGTTGAGGTCGAAGCCGAGGTCTTCGGCGCCGTGTAGGCGTACGGGTCATAGGCAGGCTGGGGCGCGGGCGGCTGCGAGTATGTGGGTGCCGCAGGCTGCTGATAAGTGGGTGCTGCAGTCGATGCGTAGCCGCCTTGATCTGGATAAGGATTGTAGCCGCCACCCGCCGCATTGCTGGCGTACGGATCCGCGTTGGGCTTCGTGCTCTGGCACGATGCCATGCCGAAGACTGCGAGGGAGAGGGCGAAAAGGCGGGAGACTGTGATCATGTGGGTGTGAGTGCTTCGGCGTTGTTGGGCGTGGTGCGGCCTGATTATTTGGTTTCAGCCGTGGATTGCAAAAGAATTCTTTCCACGCTTCACGGCGCTCTGGTTTGGCCGCAGCGAAAGTCGCGGGCGCGTGATAGCGATTCGGACACGCATCCGTTTGCTCCGCATGATCCGCGCCGCCCTGCTTCTCATCGCCCTCACATTCTCCATCGTCCAAGCGCATGCCCAGCAGATACGAGCGGGAATCATCGGGCTGGATACCTCCCATGTGCTCGCTTTCACCAAGACGCTGAACACTGATCCGCAGAAGCCCGAGGTCATGGGCGTGCGCGTCGTCGCCGCGTATCCGAAGGGCAGTGCGGACATCGAAGGCAGCGTGAAACGCGTGCCGGAGTACACCGCGAAGGTGAAGGAGATGGGTGTCGAGATCGTGGACTCCATCGACGCGCTTCTTGCAAAGGTGGACGTCATTTTTCTCGAGACGAACGACGGCCGCCCGCACCTCGAGCAGCTCCGGCCATGCCTCGCCGCGCACAAGCCCGTCTTCATCGACAAGCCCATCGCGGGCACGCTGGCTGACGCGATCCGCATTTTCGACGCAGCGAAGAAAGCAGGAGTGCCCGTCTTCTCCTCCTCATCGCTGCGCTTCGGGAAGAACACGCAGGCCGTGCGCGGCGGCAGCATCGGCAAGGTCAAGTCCGCCGAGACATCCAGCCCCGCATCTCTGGAGAAGACGCATCCCGACCTTTTCTGGTACGGCATTCACGGAGTCGAGAGTCTCTTCACCGCCATGGGCACCGGCTGCCAGTCGGTGAAGCGCGGCAAGACGCCCGACGGAATGATCGAGGTCACCGGCACCTGGGAAGGCGGCCGCACCGGCGTGTATCGCGAGAGCAAAACCTACGGCGGCAAGGCCATCGGCGAAAAGGGCGAGGGCGAGATCGGCAAGTACGATGGCTACGACGTGTTGCTCTTTGAGATCGTGAAATTCTTCCGCACCGGCATCGCACCCGTCTCTCCCGAGGAGACGCTGGAAATCTACGCCTTCATGGAAGCCGCCGACGAGAGCAAGAGAAGCGCCGGCGCGGAGGTCACGCTCAAATCCGTGATGGACAAAGCACGCGCCGAAGCAGCGAAGGAGTGACGGAGGAGGGGCTGCCAGCCCCTCAATGGATCGAGGCTTCCAGCCTTGTCTGGCTCGGGGAGAAAAAGGATGCGGACCGCTGCCGCGCGTGGATGGCCGTCCTCCACGTTGCAACAAATCCGACGCGCGCCCTGTATCTCATCGCATGACACGACTCTTGCTTCCCGTCATCATTGCCGCGTCGTCCGCAGCATTCGCCGACCCAGTCGCCATCGGCTCGCGGCGTGAGCTGTTCGTGGACAAGACGCTCATCGATCAGATGAATGGCGCGGAATTAAGGCTGCACCATCCAGTGCCCGCAGGCACCGCGGTCAAGTTTGACCAGCCGTGGGAAGGCCGCTTCAGCGCCTACATCACGGTTCTGCATAACGACGAGGCCGACAAGTACCACATGTATTACCGCGGCAATGCGGGCTTCAAGGACGGCACGAGCGGCGAGGTGACGTGCTATGCCGAATCCCCCGACGGCATACGCTGGACAAAGCCGAAGCTGGGGCTGCACGAGATCAACGGCAGCAAGGATAACAACGTCATGCTGGCCAACATGCCGCCCTTCACACACAACTTCGCGCCGTTCATCGACAAACGGCCGGGCGTGACGAAGGAGGAGCGCTACAAGGCGCTGGCGGGTCTCGGCGGGAAGTTTGGCGGGCTCAGCGCGTTTGCCTCGGCGGATGGGCTGCATTGGAAGAAGCTGCAGGAAGCTCCAGTGATGACGAAGGGTGCGTTCGACTCGCAGAACGTCTCGTTCTGGTCCGAGTGCGAGAGTTGTTACGTCTGCTACTTCCGCCATTTCCTAGGCA
>JANOBO010000271.1:0-13453 GCA_031411695.1 Verrucomicrobiaceae bacterium | reverse complement strand
TTCAAATCCTTGATCAGCGCTGCGATTGGCTGGCCGATCTGGTTGCCCATCTTGCCGTGGCCGTTCTTCAGATCCCCGTGATGATCCCACGGGTTCGCGCCGTTGCCGCCGCCGAGATTGTAGGCCAGCGTGCTCAGTTCGATGAAGCGCACACCGCGCTCAACCAGCCTGCGTGCAAGCAGGCACTGCCGGGCGTACGCGGCTTTCTTCGGCTCCGGATCGTCGAGACCGTAAAGCTTCTGCGTCGCCTCGCTCTCGCCGCTGATCTCGCACAACTCCGGCACGGCAGACTGCATTCTGTAGGCCATCTCGTAGTTCTTGATGGCTGCCTCCACTTGTGAGTTCGGATCGATCTCCGCAGTGAAGCGCCGATCCATCGCACCGATGAAATCGAGCCGCTGGCGTTGCAGCGATCCCGGCTCGCGCGGCTGGATGTTGTGCAGCGGCTCGCCCTCGTCCGCCTTGATGATCGACGCCTGGTGCTGCGCGGGCAGAAAGCCGTTTCCAAAATTGCCCACGCCACCGTGCGGCACCGTGGCGCCTCCGGCCTGCAGCACGACATAGCCCGGCAGATCCCGCGACTCGCAGCCGAGGCCGTAGCTGGCCCACGCGCCCGCGCTCGGATAGCCGACGAATGGAAAGCCCGTGTGCATGAAGAAGTTCCCCTGCGCGTGCTCGTTGAACTTCGCCGTCATGCTGCGGATGACGCAAAGCTCATCCGCCACACTTCCCATGTGCGGAAAAAGATCGCTGACCGGCAGACCGCTGCGCCCGTAGTTTTTGAAGGCCCAATGCGCCGGCTGCACCGTGCCGTTGTTGTTGAACTGCGTGCGCTGCACCGCCACCGGCATCGGCTTGCCAGCGTACTTCTCCAGCAGCGGCTTGGGATCAAACGTGTCCACATGCGACACACCGCCGCTCATGTAGCAAAGGATCACGCTCCGCGCTTTCGGGGTGAACTTCATCGCGCGATGCGCCGCGTGCGCCTGCTGCTCCGCCATCAAGGCGGAGAGCGCGGCGAGGCCGAAGCCGCTGGAAGAGCGGGCGAGAAGCTCGCGGCGGGTGAACGGACTCGTCATAGAGAAAGCTGAAAAATGTCGCCAACCAGTTTGCCGCTCATAATCCAAGCCTGGCCTTCACCTCGTCCGAAGAGAGCGTGTGCCCCGCATCCGCGTGAGCCTGACGACGGTCCAGGAGGTCGTGCAGACGTGGGTCATTTTCTAACTGCCAGTCAAAATAGTCGTCCTCGTTTTCAAATGGGATCAGAACTCCGGCGGCCTTGCCGTCTTCGGTCACGACGAGCGGGCCGTGATGCTTCCGCGCACGATTCATCGCGGTGGCGAGTACGTCGGACATTTCAATGGTCGGGTAGGCTGCCGTGCTCATGATCTGCTGGTGTTTCAGGATTTCTCAGGAGGGTTAGGCTCGCCGTAGTCGGCCAGCCACTGCTGGCTTTTTTCTTTTGAAGTGATTCCAAGCACGGTTACAAGATCGTCCGCCACTGAATAAAACACACGCATCTCGTCCACCCGCAACCTGTATTGCGGACGGTCCAGTCTTCGCAGTCGTTTGATCCGGCTCTTGCTCGTCTCGGTCGCCTGATGCGACAGAATGGTCTCAATTGCCATGAACACGGTGCTCTGCAAATGCCGTTCCAGCGCCGCGAGATCCTGCAAGGCAAGCTTGTCATATCGAATGCGGAATTTCATTTCAGATAAACAAACTCTTTCAAGTTGATCAACGACAGCGCCAGGCTTCCCCATGCCTGGTCGGCGCCTTCGAGGTGGTCCACTTGCTCGCGGAGGGGCGCGGTCTTGCTGGTCAGGGCGCGGAGTTGTTGCTGCCAGATGCCGATCTCGGCGCGCTGCTCATCGGAGAGTTTTGTCATGACATCGCGTTCGCTCACGGATGCGCCTTCGGCTTTGCGGGAGAGGGCGATCTCCTCCGGCTTGAGCGCGCGATCATAGAGGCGCGCGCGGAGCACGCGACCGTGCAGCATCTTGTTTCCACCAGCGCCGCCGTGACGGCAGCCGATGAGCACTTCGCTGCCGCCGGCCTCGAATGCGGCAGGTCCGTCGCTTTTGTAGCCCTCGCCATAGGGCTGGCCATCACGGTAGCCGGTGATCTTTCCACCCGGCTCATAGACCACGGCGAGATGAACGGCGCGCTGCGTAGCCTCCCGCTCGGTGGGGCCGTTCAGAGACTGCGTGCGCTTGAAGTTGTTGCTGCCGGCCACCCAGCATTGCGGGTCTTTCTCGCCGAAGACGATGGAGTCAAACACGACGCCGCGCGTGTCCTGCACGGTGATCACGCCGCCGCCGCGCTGGTCGAGATCGTCGAGCATCACCCAGGCTTCGAGTGTTTTGGAGTTGAGCGGTTTGCTGAGCGGCTTGCTGCGGGCGAGTGACTTGACGCCGTCCAGCACCAGCGAACCTCGGTCGATCCGCGCCTCGCCTTCCAGCGTGAGAGGAAGGCCGCCCTTCAAGTCTTGTGGCCCATCCTCAAAATCCCACTCGGCCAGCGGCTCCGGCAGCGAGGCGAGGGAAACGGGAGCGATCTTGCCACTGAGCTTTGTGCGAATGGGTTCGAGCACCACCTCAATCTTTTCGCGCAAGGATTTGGATCGCCCTTCGAGCTTCGCGAGTTCCATGCGCTCCTGCTCACCCGCCTGACCGGACTGCCGGACAAAGGAGAGGCAGCCCGCGAGTTCGTCGCGCGTCGGCTCGCGCGTGAATGCCTCGGCGAACATGCGCCGGATGCGCGCATCATCCGTGCCTTGCGCACGCTCTCCCCATTTCATGGCCCAGTCCTTGATGCGCGGACTGTTGAGCAGGGCGAGTGATTGGGCGGGAACGTTGGTCGCATCGCGCCGGCCGCGCGTGCTCATCGGCACGGGCGCGTCGAAGACGGTGAGGAAGTCATCGAGGTTGTTGCGGTTGACGTTCACATAGACGCTGCGCCGCCGCTCGCCGCCGCCGGCGGGCTCGCCGTACAGGGTTTCATCGAGCTTGCCGGTTAGCGTGATGATGCTGTCGCGGATCGCCTCGGCCTCAAGACGGCGTACAGTCCAGTGACTGAGCAGTTTGTTGTCTGGATCTTTTTCCACCGCACCGGTAGGCGCGCGATCATCGAGCTGAAATGCTTTGGATGAGACGAGGAGCCGGATCATGTCCTTGATCGAGCCGCCGCTGTCGATGAAGCGCTGAGCGAGGTAGTCGAGCAGCTCGGGATGCGTGGGCAGTTCGCCGAGGCGGCCGAAGTTGTCGGTGGTGCCGACGATGCCGCGCCCGAAGACGTGATGCCAGATGCGGTTCACCATCACGCGCGCCGTCAGCGGATTGGATTTGCTGGCGAGGCTCTCCGCGAGCTGGAGGCGGCCACTGTTCACGGGCTTGAAAGGCGTGGGGTCGATGGCGTCGAGGAAATATCGCGGCACGAGGGCGCCCGGCTGCTTGTGATCTCCGCGGATGAAGAGCGGAGCATCCCGCGCATCGGCCTCGAGCACGCCAGGCGCGCGGGTGGGCATGGGCAGCGCGGCTTCGAGCTCGCGATATTTGGCGATCAGCGGCGCGGCTTCGGGGATGGGGTTGGGTAGTTTGTTTTGTTGGAGGAGGTCGTTGAGGGCGATGGCTTGTGCGTCGGTGAGCGTGTTGGTTTGCCAGGCGGCGATGAGGGAATGGGAGGAAGAGGACTCATCCGACGAATGGGAGGCATCGGGCGGCTCGGTGCTTTTGGTGATGATGAGATCATTGATGCCGAACCAGGATCGATCATCGAGCTTCGTCTCCACCGGCATGTCAGCGGCGGTGGTGCATTGGATGAAGATGTCGTCACCCTTCCAGTAATTGAGGTCGAGCTTCCGCCAGATGAGTTTGGCGTCGTCGGGGTCTTTGAACTCCTTCGCCTTATGGATGGTGCCGGTGCGCGGGTAGTTCTGCACGATGTAGCGCGCGCGCGATGCGCCGCCGCCGCATGAGCGCATCCAGAGCGTTCCGCCCTCGCATTTGAAGGTGGGGGAGATCAGCACCGCGCGCTCTTTGGTGGACACGAGGTCGGTGAAAAAACCGGAGGGATGGATGCGCGCAATGGTTTTGGGGCCGTCGATGGCGATGCTGAACTCTCCTGGGTTGGTGAGCCCTTGGGAGATGGCTTTGCCGTCGGTGAACCATTTGTCTTTGCGAAGGTCGGGGGAATGCGACTTATCCGACACACCGGACACATGGGACTTGTTTTCTGAGTGGAGCGACTGTGCAGTGGATTTTAGCCAAGCCTGGGCGACGACGTCTTTGATTTGTGCTTTGAGTTTGATGAGCTGCTCGCGCTCCGCCTTGCCTCGCTCGGGCGTGTTCACGTCGATGACGGCGGGGTGTGTGCTGCTGAAGATGCCGAACCAGGAGTAAAAATCGGTCTGGCTGATGGCGTCGAACTTGTGGTTGTGGCAGCGGGCGCAGCTCACGGTGAGTCCTTGAAACGCCTTTGAAACCACGTCGATCTGGTTGTCGGTGAAGGTACACATTTCATCGAGTGTGTCCGTCGGCGAGAAGCCGTGGAGCACCATTCGAAGCTGGGCGATGCCGAGCGCCGACTCGTTGATGCCATCGGCAATGCGCGGCTGCGGGAGGAGATCGCCCGCCACCGCCTCACGCACCATTTGAGGATACGGCACATCGTTGTTGAAGGCGCGGATCAGGTAGTCGCGATAGCGCCACGCATACGGGATCGCGGGGTCGCCCTCGCTGCCGTAGGTCTCGGCATAGCGCACCCAGTCCATCCAGTGGCGTGCCCATTTCTCGCCATAGCGCGGTGAGGCGAGGAGGCGGTCGATGGTGGATGGTAGATCGTGGATGGTGAAGGCACCCACCTCATCAGGAGTCGGCGGCAGGCCGGTAATGATGTAACTCAGGCGGCGGAGAATGGTGGGCACCTCCGCTGGCGGAGCTTGCGTCAGGCCCGCAGTCCCTAGTTTCGCTTCGATGAACGCATCGACGGGATGGCCCTCCGACTTAGTGCCACCAGGTTTTACCGGCTGAAACGCCCACCATTGCTTGCGGCGCTCCAGCACAGCGCTCCAGCTTGTGTCAGCCGTGTACTGTTCCCTGCTCGGCGCCTTGTCGCGCGGATCGAAGGCGCCTTCGTTGATCCAGCGCTCGAAATCGGCGATGACCTTTTCGTCGAGCTTTGCGCCCGCCTTCGGCATCTTCAAATCTTCGTGCTCGTGACGGATGGCCTGCATGATAAGGCTCTTGCCGGCATCGCCGACGATGATCGCATCGCCACTGTCGCCACCCCTCTGCCAACCAAGCCGGGAATCGAGAAGCAGGCCGCCCTTCTTCTTCCCCGCCTCGCTGTGGCACTCGTAGCAATCCTGAGCGAGCACAGGTCGGATGCGATTCTCGAAAAACTCACTCTGCTGGGGTGTGATGGCAAAAGCGGTGCCGCCTGCCAAGGATAGGATGAGCAACCGCAGTCTCATTCCATCAAGTTTCCGCAGAGGCGCTGACCGGGGGGCGAGGTGGGTCATTCGAGATTCAACTTGGGCGATTCGTCTGACGTCTGGTTTTACCACGCGAGGTCAGTTTTTCTGGAGCTTGCGTCGCGAAAACTCCCGGGCTGGCTAAGGTGAAAGGTAAAAGAATTCCAACTGCCTACGGCCACACGGTATTGCAAAAGCGAAAGGTTCGGTGAATTCATCCGATCTCTCACGGGGCCATCACCCGGTGCCTTTCACGCATGTCCAATTTACCCATCATCGTGGCTCATCGCGGGGCGTCCCACGACGCACCCGAAAATACCCAAGCCGCATTCGTGCTGGCTTGGATCCAAGGCGCTGACGCCATCGAGGCTGACTTTCGGCTCACGAAAGACGGCGAGATCGTCTGCATACACGACGAGACGACCGGACGCACCACGAAGAAGAATCTAGTCGTGGCCGATAGCACGCTGGAACAATTGAAGGCGCTCGACGTGGGGTCGTGGGTTTCACCCCAGTGGAGCGGGCAGAGGATCCAGACGCTGCACGAGGTCCTGGCCGTGGTTCCCGAGGGCAAGCTTCTGTTTCTCGAGGTCAAATCCGGCGTGAAGACCGTGGAGCCTCTCTCCCGAGCGTTGAAGGAGTCCGACGGCACTCCGCAGCGTGTGCTTCTTCTTGCCACCGATCACGATGTGCTGGCCTCGCTCCGCGCCGCGTTCCCAGATTATAAAGTTCTCAAAGTGGTCTCCCGCAAACGATTGACGCCGCAGAAGCCCTGGGTGCCGCTGACAGACGAGGTCATGGAAGGTGTGATCTCCCTGAAGGTGGACGGACTTAGCGCCAGCGCGGGCGGGCTGCTGCATGACCGCGAGTGTGTGCAACGTGTCTTGGCGGAAGGAAAAGAGCTGCACGCCTGGACCGTGAACCGGCCCGGCAATGCCGCGACGCTGCAGAAATTGGGCGTCGCCTCCATCACAACGGACAGACCTGGATGGATGAAGCAGAACCTCATCCGCCGCTTGGCGTAGCTGCGGTACGGCGGGATTTGTTCTTTGCCAACACTGCGCCCACTGTCCACATTGCCGGTGCCTCATCGCCACCGGTCATGCGTCTTTCCCTACCATTCCTTCTCGTTTGCCTTCCTCTCGCCGCCTCCGCGCAAACGCCTGAAACGCCGGTCGTCAATGATCCGGAATTGAAGATCGAGCTTTTCGCGAGCGAGCCGATGATCCAGCAGCCCATCGGTGCCACGTTTGACAAGGCAGGGCGGCTGATCGTCATCGAGAGCCACACGCACTTCCGCCCGAAAGACTGGAAAGGCCCGCAGCACGATCAGATCGTGGTCCTCGAAGACACCGACGGCGATGGAAAGGCCGACAAACGTGAGGTCATCTTTTCGGAGACGGAGATGACGATGGACATCGCCACTCATCCTGATGGAACGCTTTACTTATCGACGCGGAACGAGGTGCTACGCCTGCGAGACGACGATCACGATGGGAAGGTGGAGAAGGCCGACCGCAAACTGATCTGGATGGAGTCTGAGGGGAAGTATCCGCACAACGGGCTCTCCGGCCTAGCCTTCGATCCAAAGGGCGGCATCTACCTCGGGATGGGCGAAAACCTGGGCGCCGCGTACACGCTCCACGGCACCGATGGCACGAGCATCAGCGGACAAGGGGAAGGCGGCGACATCTGGCACTTCAGCAGCGAGGGGAAACGTCTGCGGAACGTGGCAAAGGGATTCTGGAACGCATTCGGCGTTTGTGTCGATCCTTGGGGCAATGTGTTCGCCACAGACAATGATCCGGATTCCAGCCCGCCGTGCCGGCTGCATCACATCATCGAGGGCGGTGATTACGGATACCAATTTCGCTACGGACGCAGCGGGCTGCACCCATTCATCTCATGGAATGGCGGGCGGCTCGGCACGCTGCCGATGCTGGCCGGCACGGGCGAGGCTCCGTGCGATGTGATTTGTTACACACCGCCGGCATCCGCGGAGTTTCGGGGCCTGCCGGATGCCTGGCACCGCACCCTGCTCGTCGCATCGTGGGTCGATCACCGCATCGAGAGCTACGATCTCACGCCTGGTGATGGCACCTTCAAGGCCACGCGGAAAATCCTCTGCCAAGGTGGCGCGGATTTCAGGCCAGTGGCCTTCGCAGTGGCTCCCGATGGATCGCTCTACGTCACGGATTGGGTGAAGCGCAGCTACGAGCTGCATGGCCATGGGCGCGTGTGGCGTATCTCCGCAGCGAAGCCACGCGTCTTGTCCGAAGAAACCTCGAAACCGTACCCGCCATCCAATGGCGGCCGCCTGCGTGAGGAGATCTTGTTTGGTGAGCCGCCCACTCTGGAAGATGCGCTGAAGGGACTCTCGGCCACGCAGCCTTATCTGTTCTCAGCGACGGTGCAGCGTCTCTCGCATGAGGCCGTGCTGGTGAAGCAGCTCATGGCCATGCAGTTGGCAGATCCAATCCAGCGCGCGGGACTTCTTCTTGCCGTGCGGAAGGGCATCGCGCTGGAAGGCATCTCATCTGCCCGACTGCCTGACGATGTGAGCTTTCTTCTCGGGAGGAGCTTGTCCGACTCGGACCCGCGCGTGCTACTTCTCGCGCTCCAATGGGTGTCAGACGACCGCATCGCAAAGTACCGCATCACCATCGAACATTTAATCGACGACCCGGCCATCACTCCCGACAACTACTACGCCGCGCTCACCACACTGGTCAGGCTGGCTTCAGAGAATCCGACCGAGGCCGACCTCGTCAATCATTTGAAAAAGGAGATCACCGATCCCGCGACGAAGCCCGCGCGTCGCAGGCTTGCGCTGGTCATTCTTCCCGACCGTGATCGCAACCTACGAGTGGCAGATGTCGAGCCCCTCATCGCCACTGCCGAAAGAGAGAATGTCGTGTGGCTCGTGCATGTGCTCGGTTCGCTGCGCGATGCTGCGCGCCAGCCCGTCCTGCGTCGGCTTGCCTTCGACGCCCGCCAATCAGCGGCGGCGCGTGCTGCTGCGCTCACGCATCTAGAAGTCTTGCCCGAGGACAAGGCGGGCCTGTTGGCATTTGCGACGGGCACGGAGGCATCGCTGCAAAAAGCCGCGCTCCAGGCGCTACAGGGCGGTATCCTCGGCGCGGACGAGCAGGCCAAGCTCAAGACCATCGAAGCTGCGGAACCCAGATCCCTCGCGGCGCGCCTGACGGGCGGCCTGCATGTCGGCGCGAAACGACCGGTGGACTTCGAGAACATCCCCGCTTGGAGCGCCTATCTGCACAATCTCCCGGGTGATCCCGACATCGAAAACGGCCGCCGCGTCTTTGCATCGCCACGGCTCGGCGCCTGCGGGTCATGCCACCGCGTGGACGGCCTCGGAAGCCCCGCCGGCCCGGACCTCACGCACATCCGGGATGCCACCGAGGCAAACTACGTCCTCGAATCCCTCCTGCGGCCGAACCGCAACGTAGCGCCGCAGTGGGAGACCTTCATCATCAACACCACCGATGGGAAGACGCGCACGGGCTTCCTCATCGTCGAGCACGGCGGCACCCACACCTATGCCGACCTCACGGGCAGCACCTTTGAAATCAAGATCGAGGACATCGTCAAGCGCGAGCGCCTTCCCACATCGATCATGCCTGACGGATTGGTTTCAAAGCTCACCGATGAGGAGCTGCGGGACCTCATCGCCTTCCTCATGCAAAAGCGGTGAGGCCGATCACAGCGCGCGCGCAAAGGCGCCGCCATCCACGAGCAGCGCCTCGCCAGTGATGTAGCTGCCGGCCTCGCTGGCCAGCATGAGCGCGGGTCCGGCCAGCTCGCGCGGCATGCCCCAGCGGTTCAGCGCGGTGCGGTTG
Source organism: Verrucomicrobiaceae bacterium (assembly GCA_031411695.1). Taxonomy (GTDB): domain Bacteria; phylum Verrucomicrobiota; class Verrucomicrobiia; order Verrucomicrobiales; family Verrucomicrobiaceae; genus JAIBCL01. The sequence goes on along the minus strand of JANOBO010000271.1, from coordinate 4,120 downwards.
GAGAACTGCTCCTTCTCCTTGTCGCTCAGCAGGCTCATTGGCAGGTCGGTCATGAACGGCCCGGGGCAGATGCAGTTTACCGTGATGTTGAAGGGGCCGAGGTCGAGCGCGCTGGCCTTTGCCATGCCGATCAGCCCCGCCTTGCACGCTGAGTAAACGTTGCGCTTTTCCTTGGAGCCGACACCGAGCACCGAGGAGATGTGGATCACCCGGCCCCACTTCCGCGTTTTCATGCCTGGCACCAGCGCGCGCGTCATCGCCATGCAGCTCGTGAGGTCCAGCTCCACGATGCGGTCCCACGCCTCGTCCGTGATCTCATCGATCGCCTGTGGCTGGTTTGATCCCGCGTTGTTCACGAGAATGTCGATCTTCCCGAGGCGCTTCACGGCCTCGTCCGCCAGAGCCTTCACCTGCGCGCGGTCGATCATGTCCGCCGCCATCCACTCGACCCTCACTCCCAGCCCATCGCCGATCTCCTTCGCCGCGGCCTTCAGTTCATCCGCGCTCCGGCTGGAGATGAAAACATCCGCGCCCGCCTCCGCAAACCCGCGCGCCATCGCCTTGCCGAGTCCTTTGCTACCACCCGTGACGAGCGCGCATTTGCCGGTGAGATCGAAGAGAGGATGCATGTTCATGGTGAGAAGGGCGCGACCGTACGCGTGACCGCCCCGGCCCGCAACATCAAGGAGGCAGGGCAATTGCCATCGATCCCACGCCCAGCACGTGGCCCGCGCTCAGCGCCGCACGGTCGAGTCGAACGCCTTCTTCACAAAAGCCGCGCGCTCCTCGTGCGAGGCCTTGAACAACATGTCGCGCTGATCGTGCACGACCTCCAAGAACTTCTCACGCACCTCGCGCGGCACGTCACGCATCCGCACGCGATCCTCATCGCTGAGATAAGGCATGCCGCGCACGTAGTCGCCCTTTTCGTCGCGCCCGGTGAACTCCTCCTTCGTGGGAATCTTCGTCGGCATGTAGCCGCCCTTACCCGCGCCGCTCTTTTTTGTCGAGGCGAGCTGCGCGTCCGAATAATGAATGAGGATCGTCTCGGAACCGATCACGATCCGCGCCTCGGCACGCTTGAACTCCGTGTCTGGCGTGGCGCTTTCGAGCTTCCAGCCCAGAGCGTTCGGCACCTCGGACACGATGTGCGTCTTGTTTGCCGCCGCGTCCTTCACCGCGACCACAGGCTTCCCCTCGATAAAGGCCACGCCCGTGAGCTGCAGGCTCTCCGCCAAGTTCACCGCGCGTGTGAAGGGAGAGCGCTCCAGCAGCGCCTGCGCAGAGGCGGCGTCAAATGGCTGCGGCAGATCGGGATCGCGCGCCTTCATCTCATCCGCACGGCCCGGCGCGGCCGTTGAGAGAACGGCGGCGCAACAGGCAAGGCAGACTTCGCGGCTGGCGGGAATCATCGGGCGACCCCACACGAACGCCGCGAAAGATGCGTCGCACGCAAATGGCAGCACGATTTCTCCCAAGGCCGACTTGCCCCCGCGAAACGATCCGCTCTGTCCGTCGTTCGGCGGGATTCGACGCGACGCGCACCATGCGATTGATCAAGACAGTCAAACACGACGGCGCTGGGCCGTTGCATAACGCGGTCCGCTACGCGAGGATCGGCGCCTTCGCATGATCCGCGCCGTCGGCAGACATACTCTTTGGATCGTCCACGAGGTGGGCGATTTCGCCCTGTTCACGGGCCGGTCGTTTCAGTCGGCGGCGGGCTCGCGGAAACTCGCGCGGCGGGTGATGCGCGCGGTTTTCGAGCAGGGCGTGCGCTGCCTGCCGGTCATCTTGATCGTGGGCTTGTTTACCGGACTGGTGCTCGGCTTGCAGGGGTATCATGTGCTGAACCGCTTCGGCTCGGAGAGCCTGCTCGGCACGCTCGTCTCGCTGAGCCTCGTGCGCGAGCTTGGCCCGGTGCTCGCGGCATTGATGCTCGTGGGCCAGGCAGGTTCCGCGCTCGCGGCTGAGCTCGGCATCCAGCGGAACACGGAGCAGATCGCGGCGCTGGACACGATGGGCATCAGCAGCCACGCCTACCTCGTCGCGCCGAGATTGATCGCGGCGCTGTTCGTATATCCGATGCAGACCGCGCTCTTCGTCCTGACGGGCCTGTGGGGCGGCAGCCTGTCGGGCTCGATGCTGATGGGGCTGGAGGCCGGCGTCTACTGGTCCGCCGTCGAGCGCGCGATCGAATCGCGGGATGTGCGTGAGTGCTTCCTCAAGGCGGCGACGTTCGGCCTGCTGACGATCTCCGTGTGCGCCTTCAATGGATTCAACGCGCACCTGAGCCGCGCCGCCACCGGCGCGCGTGCGGTGAGCGCGGCCACCACGCGCGCGGTGGTGCTGTCATCCATCATCGTTCTCGCCGCCGATTACGTCATCACCTCGTTCCTGATGTGAGCATGAATCCCGACGCAAAACTGCTGCTGCGCGTGGATGGATTGCACAAGCGATTCGACGGCAACGTCGTGCTTGCCGGCGCCAGCCTCGAGGTGCCGCGCGGCAGCGTCGTGACCGTCATGGGCAGCAGCGGCGCGGGGAAATCGGTTTTCCTCAAATGCCTGGTCGATGTCATGCAGCCTGACGCGGGCAGCGTGATCTTTGATGGGAACCCGCTCACCCGCGCCGACCCCGCGGCGCGCGCGGACTTCAGACGCCGGTGCAGTTTTCTGTTTCAAAGCAACGCTCTCTTCGACTCGCTGACGGCGCTGGAAAACGTCGCGCTGCCCCTCGAGCAAGGCACCGACCTTTCCGACGCGGACATCCGCGAGCGGAGCCTGGAGGCGCTGCGGCAGCTCGAGCTTGAGGCGCACCGCGACCGCTTTCCCGGCCAGATGTCCGGCGGCATGCAGAAGCGGCTGGCCCTCGCGCGCGCCATCGTCACGCGGCCCGAGCTGGTGCTCTTTGACGAGCCGACGGCCGGCCTCGATCCGCTACGGCGGAACGCGGTGTTTGCCATGATAGCAAACTACCAGCGGCAGCTCGGATTCACCGCCGTGATCGTCACACACGACATCACGGAGGCCCTCGTGGCCAGCGATCAGGTGGCGCTGCTCGAAGGCGGCACCATGTGCTTTCAGGGCACGCCCGCAGATTTTTCCACCTCCAGCGATCCCGTGGTGCGTAGTTTCCGGGGGAGCGTCGCCGCTCTCGAGGAAACCGTGTCCGCCATCCGCCGGGGAGAACGCATCCACACCGACGACACATGAAACAATCCAAGTTAGAACTCCTCGTCGGCGCCTTTGTGCTCCTCGGTCTGGCGGGCGTCGCATGGCTCACCGTGAAGCTCGGCTCGGGGTCGATGGTGGGCGGCAGCACATATCAGATCGAGGCGCGCTTCTCCAATGCCAGCGGGCTCAACACCGGCGGCACCGTGCTCGTGGCCGGAGTTCCTGTCGGCCGCGTGGAGAACATCCGCGTCGAGCCCTCGGACTTCAGCGCCATCGTCACGCTCAGCGTCTTGTCAGACCTCCATCTCCCGACGGACTCGATGGCATCCATCAAGACCACCGGTCTTATCGGCGACAAATACATCTCGCTCTCGCCCGGCGCCGACGAGGCGTTTCTCCAGCCTGGCGCGCGCATTATCATGACGGAATCGGCGGTTGATATCGAGTCGCTGATTGGCAAGATGGCCTTCGGTTCCGTGGACAAAGACAAGGAAACTGAACCCAAGCCCATCCCATGACTCATCGTCTTCTAATCGCCGCAATGGTTGTGGCGCCCTTTCTCAATCTCGCCGCCGCCGATGGTTCGGCCGAGGCGCTGCAAAGTCTCCGCGGCGCGATCTCGCAGGCGCTCGCCATCGCCGACCGTGCGCCGGATCGCGCCACGCTCGTGGAACGTTTGCGGCCTGTGCTAGACCGGAACATCAGCTTCGCCGCCATGACGCGGCGCGCGGTCGGACCCGGCTGGCGGCAGTTCAGCGCTGACGAGCAGAAGAAGGCCACCTCGCTTTTCACCACGCTGATCGTGCGGGCTTACAGCAACAAGTTCACCTTCGGAGAGCGGCCGGTCGTTGACTTCCAATCGCCCGTCTCGCCCGCGCCGGGCCGCGTGGATGTGCCGACGCTCACCACCTATCAAGGCAGCCGCTACCCGGTCGTTTTTAGAA
>JANOBO010000270.1:0-3874 GCA_031411695.1 Verrucomicrobiaceae bacterium | reverse complement strand
AAAATACAGCCCGATGGCCACGGGGATGCCGTAGGTCACATTGACCACGACCTGCATAAGCAGGTAGCGCGCGACGCGCGCGCCGGCGTCATCCATCGCGCGAGTCGTCGCACTGATCCGCCCCTGACCGACGAGCCGGATCAGCCGGTTGCGCAGATCTTCGCGCTCCAGCAGCATGAAGATGACGAGCAGGAGCACGAGCGCGGCGGTGCCGAGCGGCCCCAGCAAGGGCGCGATCATGGATTGCATCAGGTCCATCGGATTGGAGCGGGTCGTCTCGACCACTTGCACGGGGACCGCCGCGGGCCGCGGCGGCGTGAGTGAAGTCACCGCAGTCCCCGGACGGCCGGTCCCCTGAGTCACCGTGGGTGAAGCCTCGGTTGCGGTCCCGCCCGGCAGTTCGTTCTTCAGTTCCTCAACCGTTCTCGAGAACGCTGAAAACGCGCCGCCCTCGGGCAGCCGAAACGCATGCAGCTTGGTGACGATGTTCACCTTGTAATCCGGCAGCCTCGTCGCGAGATCGACCATCTGTCGGGTGAAGATCCAACCCGTCGCGCCAAGCCCGGTGAAGATCAGCGCCACGACGAGCAGCACCGCCGCGATGCGGCCGATCCAGCGCTCGATGCGCGTGACCAGCGGCGAGAGCAGAAAGGTGAGCAGCGCCGACAACGCCAGCGGGATGAGCAGATCGCGGGCGAAATAAAGCGTCGCCACGATGAACGCCGTCAGCGCCAGCGTCCACAGTCCGACCAGCGCGTCGGTGGCGGTGGCTTTGGTTTTGAGCGCGGGCATGGGAGAAAGGATGGGTAAATTCGGGCGGCGGAACTCTGATCCGGGCGCAAGCTATCAACACTAACGTACGAAAGTCACTCCGGCCCCAAGCGTTTGCGCCCAGAGCAACTTCTTTCCACTGCGGGCAAAGAGACGCGCTTCATTCACCGTCGCATTGACGAGGCCATCGACGATCTGGGCAGCCTACCCGGGGCGGCGCAGCATGGGTTCGCGCGCCCAGATGCGGCCACTCTTCGCCGTCTGGATGAAGGTGCCAAGGCACTTGCGGTTCGTGAACGGCACCACACCGGCGTCCTGCTTCACGTTGGCGTGATCGAGGAGAACTTGCGTCTCGGCGGTGTGGCCGATCACCTTCAAATGCGCGAAGGCGTTGGCTATCCAATCGATGGCACTGGCTTGCGTAGCGAGATCTTTTGCGCCCGCCTCGCTGGCGAGGATGGCCACGGCGTCGAAGAAAATGGAAGGCGAGGCGCTGAGCGCACCATCGGCTTCCATCACCGAGCCGGTGGAGTCTTTGGCGCCCCCGACTTTCGGTGCGATGACGAAGAGCGCGGCCTTCTCACCTTTGACGCTGCTGCGCAGGGCAGTCAGGAGAGAGGCGTCGAAGCCGTCGGTTAACAACACACCGACCTTGCGCCCCTGCAGGGTCGCCGGCGCTTTGCCGATGATGCTGAGCGCCGGAGAAGGCGGCAGATCGCGCGGGGTGACCGCCGGCTTGATCGTGTCCGCCCGGCCCTTCATGCCGAGCGCGTCGGCGACCTGCGCGTACAGATCCGCGTCAACATTCACCAGATGGCCGAGCATCCGCGTGCGGATCGCCTTGGTCTCGACCTTGCCGAGCTCGAACGCGAATGCGCTGATGATGTGCGTTTGCTCGGGCTTGGTCATCGACCGGAAGAAGAGACGCGCTTGCGAATAATGATCGGCGAAGGTGTCCGCGCGTTTGCGGAGCTTCGTAGCGTCGATCTCCTCGGGAAAACTCGTGAAGCCGCGCCGCGGATTTTCGCGAGGCGCGCCGCCGTCGAACGAGTTCGGCTCGTAATTTACGCGCCCTTTCGGCACTTCCATCTGGCGCAAACCATCGCGCTGCATGTTGTGAAAAGGGCAGCGCGGCGCGTTCACAGGAATCTGGTGGAAGTTTGGTCCGCCGAGTCGCGAAAGTTGCGTGTCCTGATACGAGAAGAGCCGGCCCTGGAGGAGCGGATCGTTCGTAAAATCAATGCCGGGCGGAACATTCGAGGGCAGAAAGGCAACCTGCTCGGTCTCGGCGAAAAAATTGTCCGCGTTGCGGTTGAGCACCATTTTGCCGACCATCCGGAGAGGGATGATTTCCTCGGGTATCAATTTCGTTGGGTCGAGCACATCGAAATCCAGCTGGGCGGCCTGCGCCTCATCAAAAACCTGCAGGCCCAGTTCCCATTCCGGAAAGTCGCCTCGCTCGATGGATTCCCAGAGGTCGCGCCGGTGAAAATCGGGATCCGCGCCGTTGATCTTCACCGCCTCGTCCCAGAGGACCGATTGCGCGCCGAGCTTGGGCCTCCAATGGAACTTCACGAATCGCGATTCGCCCGCCGCATTGATGAGCCGGAATGTGTGGACGCCGAAACCTTCGATCATCCGCAGTGAGCGCGGAATGGTGCGGTCGGACATCGCCCACATCAGCATGTGCACCGTCTCCGGGCTGAGAGAGGCGAAGTCCCAGAAATTGTCATGCGCCGATGCCGCTTGGGGAAAACCGCGGTCCGGCTCCATCTTCACCGCGTGAACGAGATCGGGGAACTTCATCGCGTCCTGAATGAAGAAGACCGGGATGTTGTTGCCCACCAGATCGTAGTTCCCCTCGCTGGTGTAAAACTTTACCGCGAATCCGCGCACATCGCGCGGCATGTCACCCGAGCCCGCGCCACCCGCCACGGTTGAAAACCGCGCGAAGACTTCCGTCTTCACTTTCGGATCACCGAGGAACGCCGCCTTGGTGATATCGCTCAGCGATTCATAGACTTGGAAGTAGCCGTGTGCCCCCGAACCGCGCGCATGGACGATCCGTTCCGGGATACGCTCATGATCGAAATGCGTGATCTTCTCGCGGAGCACGAAATCCTCAATCAACGTGGGCCCCCGCTCACCAGCCCGCAGTGAGTTTTGGTTGTCGGAGATGGGGATGCCGTGATTGGTCGTCAACGAATCACCGAGCTTCTCGACGGTCTGGTGGGTCTCCGCGGGTTTTGCCGGGCTGCGCTTGTTGACGGATTTACGTCCGGTGGGGGCGTTTGATTCGGAAGGCATAGCGGGGATAAATCGGGGTGTGCTGCCCGCGCGATTGTATCGTTCTGCGCTCGTCCCCCAAATCGCTCCGGGACGCGGCTGGAAAAAAGGCGAACATTGAATCTCCCGGGCGCACACTGGCCGGGCGGTTCCCCATGATTGTCCGACTTTAGAGTTGCGAGCGCAAAAGCGCGGCGGCGGCGTCCGTGCCCTTTTGCCAGGCGGGCCGGCGCAGCCATTCGGCGTGGGAAACTTCTCGGGCGCGCCCCAAATCTCGAGCGAAGATGCGCGCCTCGGCAGCGGCGAACTGCGCATCGACGATGTTGAGATTCGCCTCATCGTTGAGGCGGAAGGAGCGGTTGTCGAAATTGGCCGAACCGACCGAAGTCCAGAGATCGTCGATGATCATCGTCTTGCAGTGATACATCGTCGGCTCGAACTCGAAGATTCGCACGCCGCGGGCCAGCAAATCTCCCCACCGATGCCGGGACGCCCCGCGCACGAGGGCGGAATCAATCAAGCGGCCGGGCAGGAGCACCTCGATGGTCACGCCGCGCTCGATTGCTTCGATCAGCGTCTGGGTCGTCAGGTCATCGGGGACAAAGTAAGCATTGCCGACTTTGATGCTGTGCTCGGCGGCGGCGATCGAGAGCAGATACATCAGGCGCGCACTTTCGCTGCCTTCCATCGGCGAACTCTTGAACATCTGACAGCGAAGCGGACCGGCGGGATGCAACTCGGGAAAGTACTCATCGCCATGCAACACGACGGCACGCGTCTTCATCCAATTGTCCAGAAACGCGGCCTGCATCTGGGC
>JANOBO010000269.1:0-21226 GCA_031411695.1 Verrucomicrobiaceae bacterium | reverse complement strand
TCCGCGCCAGCGGTCTGCGGATACTCGCGGATCACCGCGCCTGTGCCGCCGTCGAGGCACACGATGGGCGCGCTGATGCCGAGCGTGACAAAGACCTTGTCGCCGTCGGCCACCAGCCTGCGCGCGAGCTGCGTGGGCCCGGATTTCAGCGGCCAGAGATGCGTGCTCCATTCCGGGATCGGCTTCTTCCACAGCACGGTGCCGTTAAACGCATCGCGCGCGATGACTGAAAACCGCGCGGGCATCAAGATGGAGATGCGGCTGCCTTCATCCATGATGTAAAAGATGCGGCCTCCCGCGCTGACCTTCGCGCTCACCGACGACATGCGGTCGTGGTGCCGGCTCCAGCGCGGATTGCCCACCCATTGCATCCGCGATGGTGGCCCCACGAGCAGATCCTTCGACGTCGGGTTTCCGCGTGAGTCATACGCATAGTGCGTCCACTCATCCATGTCCTTCGGCCAGGCCTTCGCGGTCTTTTCCCAGCCACCGCCCGCCTTGCGCACCATCGCCACACCGAGCGGAGTCAGCACACGGTCGATCTCCTCTTTTGAAACCGATGCAGCGTCGTCCACCACGAGGAGGTTCACGTAGTTCTCAATGTAAGGCAGGTGGGTGCCGTCCCATGCATCCACAGCCACCGCGCCGTACTTGCCCGTTTGGTGAATGGACTCCCGCAGCGTCTTCAAAGCCGCAGCGTCCTTCGTGAGGCCTTGAACCTGATAGCTGTCATTTGCCCGCAAGCCCTGCGTCACCTTGCCATCACGGCAGCCGACATGGACGACGATGCCGCCTTTGACTCCCGATCGCGACAGAATGTCCGCCGCCTCATCGGAGTGGAGCAGCGCGCAGGGGAGGAGGAGCATGGCAGTGATGAAAGGCTTCATGGTGTTTGCAGTCGTGTGGGCGCTGAAACGGCTCGGGAGCCCGCCTTGTTTCCGCTTACTTCGCAATCGCGAGGCCGGCTCTTTTGCCTTGCCTCCCGGCTCATCATCCGACAGCATCGGCGGCATGAACCTCGCCTTTCTCAAACAACGTTGGTACTATTTCGCGCCGCTCATTTTGGTGCTCGTGCCGCTGGTACTCACGCTTGGCATCTCGATGCGCTACGGCTATTCGATTGGCGACTCCTGGACCGCCGTGCAGCACATCGGCCAGACCGGCACGCGCTACCCGATCCGGTTTGAAGAGAGAAACTTTTCCAAGCTCAAGCCCGGCATGGATGGGCGCACGGTCTATCAGACGATGACGATCCAGCCACTGGAGGGTCAGGGCGGGAATGAGTGGAAGTTCTCGCTGCCGCAGAATCACGCACCGTATTTTCACGAGAGGCTGGTCATCATGGAGCCCGATGCAGACCGAATCCCGCGCGTGAAGCAGGTCATCAAGCGCCTGCACACGCCTGAGGCAAAGTGAGCGTGCGTTCTTGCCCCTGCCGAAAATAGGGGCAGAATGGTGCGTCCGCCGCCCCGACATGACCATTCCTGATTCCAACACCCTTCGTTTGATCGCCTGTGCAGCCGCCTTTGCACTGCCGCTGATGCTGGGCTCGTGCTCCAGCTCTTCGAGCCGGGGGAGAGGTGCCCCGGCCAATCTCCCGACCATCGACCTGCATGGCACGCCCGCCACTCCGGCGCATTCCATGTCGCGCAGCGATTATCCGTTCGATCCGGGCGGCACCTACGTCAGCTCTTGGGCGGCTGAAGGAGAGGCGCGGGCCGGCCGGAGCGCGGCATCCAGCAGCGACTACGATGGCTGGCGGGCCTCCCATCACGGCAGCGGCTCTTCGGCGCGTAAAAGCAGCACTTCCAAAAAAACGAAATCCAGCGCATCTTCCAAGTCCAAGTCTGGCAGCAAGACCGCCGGGACTGCGAAAAAGAAGACGTCCGGCGGAAGGAACCACTCCGTCAAACGCGGGGACACGCTGTCCAGCATCGCGCGGAAGTACGGCACCTCGGTATCGAAGCTCAAGACGGCGAACGGTCTAAAGTCGGATGTCATACGCGATGGCAGGGCACTCAAGATTCCGTAGCAGCGCGCGATCCGTCCGCATCGTCGTGTCCTGCATCGCAGCCTGCCTTGCGCTCGTGCAGGGCGCGCACGCGGGAGCTTTCTCGTTCACGACCGTGGTCATTGATGCCGGTCACGGCGGCAAGGACGGCGGCGCGGTTTGGAACGGCCTCATCGAGCGCAACCTCACCCTCGACGTTGCCAAGCGGCTCGATGTGCTGCTCCGCGCACGCGGCCTGCGCACCGTGATGATTCGCAAGACCGACCGCACCGTGGATCTCAGAGACCGCGCGGTGATCGCAAATCGAAGCCGATCGTCCGTCTTCGTCAGCATTCATTTCAACGCCTGCCGCGACCGCTCCGTCTCCGGCATCGAGACGCACTATCGCAGCGCCCGCGGCAGGGAACTGGCGAGGTTCGTGCAGCGCTCCCTCGACGCAAAGGTCACGGGGATCAATCGCGGCGTCGGATACGGGAACTACATGGTGCTGCGGGAGACGAAGATGCCCGCCGTCCTGGTCGAGTGCGGATTCATCAGCAACAAAAAGGAGGCGAAGCTCTGCGGGAGCGCCGCGCATCGGCAGAAGCTGGCCGAAGCCATCGCCGCCGGCCTTGCAGCCGCGCGGCGATGAGCAGCTTTCGCCGGCTGTGCGTTTACTGCGGCTCGAATCGCGGTCGCTCCGCCGCGTTTGCCGAGGCTGCGGTCGCGTTGGGAAAACTGCTCGCGGAGCGCGGCATCGGTGTCGTCTATGGCGGCGGGCATGTGGGGCTGATGGGCGTGTTGGCAGACGCGGTGCTCACGGCCGGCGGCGAGGTGATCGGCGTGATCCCGAAATCCCTGGAGGAAAAAGAACTGGGTCATCGCGGTCTCACTGAGCTTCATGTCGTGACCTCCATGCACGAGCGAAAACACATGATGGCCGATCTCAGCGACGGCTTCATCTCAATGCCCGGCGGCATCGGCACCCTCGAGGAATTGTTTGAGACGTTCACCTGGCTGCAGCTAGGCTTCCATCAGAAGCCCGTCGCGCTTCTGAACATCGGCGGCTTTTACGATCCGCTGCTTGCGTTCGTGACACAGCTCACGACGGACGGCTTTTTGAAACCCGAGCACGAGAGCTGCCTGCTCGTGGATTCCGATCCCGCAGCGTTGCTGGAGAAGATGCGACGCTTTGAAGTGCCGGATGTCGGGAAGTGGATGGAGCGATTGAAGGCAGACGAGCGGTGAGGCTCAGGGCCGTGTCTCCTTCAGTTTCTCGATGAGATACTCGTGTGCGGTCTTGTGCGGCGCATCGGTCGCGCCGGGATACGACAGCTCGCACTTCACGCCTAGCTTGTCGCAGCGCTCCTTGAGCTTCACACCGTAGTTCGCGGTGTGCGTCGGGTCTTTTTGTTCCAGGCCGATTGCAGGCGCGGCGCTGTAAGTCATGTAAACGGGCGGATCGTCCGCGCTGAGATGCTCGATGGGCGAGAACTCCTTGATCCACGGCAGCACCTCCTCGCGATGCGCGAGAAACTCGGCGAAGCGGGTGTCGCGACTCTTCGTGTCGTTCGGGTCCATGAAGCCAAATGCATGGCCTCCGTAGCGGCTGTTCGGCGTCCACTCCTTCAGCTCCTTCGGATCGAGAGAGGTCTGCGCGCCCATCACCGCTGCGCACCAGAGGCGTGTCGATTCACGCGCGATGGGATCACTGCTCTTCGCATCCGCCATGTCCGGACGGAAGTTCAGCCACAAGCTGCTGCACGCGCCCGCGCTGCCGCCGGATGCGCCGATGCGCTGCTTGTCGATGTTCCACTCGCCCGCCTTGCTGCGCACAAACTGCAGCGCCCTCGCCGCATCCTGCAGCGGCCAGGCGACCGGCGGCTTTTGCCCGGCAAGCATCGCCTGCTGGATGAAGCGATACTCCACCGACACCACCGAGATGCCTGCTGCAAGACACTCGCGAAGACCGCTCACACCTTTCTTATCGCCCGCCACCCATCCGCCGCCGTGAATGAAAAACATCAGCGGTGTCGGTGCCGGGGACTCCGCCTTGTAAAAATCGAGCACCTGTTTTGGATCGTCGCCGTAGTGAACATCCGCCATCGTCGGCTTCAGCGCAGGAACGGCCGGCTTTGCTGGCGCGGCTGGTTTGGGGGCAGGCTTCGGTGTTTGCGAAAACGCGTTGCCGCTGACAAGAGCAAATGCGGTGAGGACGACGAGGGTGTGCTTCATGATGGATGCGGATGGAATCGCACTTCAACGCGGGGCTGCGTGGCGTTGTTGCGTGATCGGCGCTGGACGGAGCCGCTCACTTTGATGCCGTCGAGCAATCACGCCTTTCAGCCTGCCGTGCCATTCGTCATCACTCCACCCACAGCCGCTTCGATTTTCGGCGAAGGTGGCGATTGCCGGGAAGATTGATTTTCGCCGACCCGCCGGCTGCGAGCATCGACATGGCGGCGTCGATCTCATGGCTGGTGATGCCGGTGCAGCCGGCGACATCGACTAGCAGGCCACGAACAATGCGTGACTGGATCGCGGTGCTCGCAGCGCAAAGCTCGCGCGTGATGCGCAGGGAACCGTCGGCCTCGAACAGCGCGTCACTGCGCGCAAACTCGACGGCCAGCAAGTCGAGGCATGTGGCATCCCGCCGCGCTTGAGCTGCCACGCGCGCGATGATCGGCGTGACATCGCGCTCGAAGACATCGCACAGCAGCGGCACCACCTCGTTGCGCAGACGATTGCGGCGGTGGTCGCCTGTTGCGTTGCTTGAGTCTTCCCGAAACGGAATCGCCGAGGTTTTCACAAACGCATCGATGTCGCCGCGGCGCACGCCGAGCAGTGGGCGCAGCTTGATGAGTCCGCTTTCGGTTTCATGGCTGGACAGCATTCCCGCGAGGCCTGCGAGCCCGGTGCCGCGAAAAAGATTCCCGAGAATGGTCTCCGCATCATCGTCGGCGTGATGTGCGAGGAAGACGAACCGTGTTTTGAATTTGCCCATCATGCGCGCGAAGAAATCATCGCGTGCGCGTCTTCCCGCCAGCTCGGTGGAGATGCCTTCCTTCACGGCTAGCGCTCTCACGTTTTTCTTTTCCACGACGCAGCGCAGCTTCATGCGCGCGGCCAGCTTCCGCACAAAATCCGCGTCCGCTGCCGACTCCCGACCGCGCAATCCGTGATCGAGGTGACACACGACCAGCTTTTTCCATCCCAACGCCACCAGCCCATGCAGCAACGCCACGGAGTCCCTGCCGCCTGAAACGCCGATGAGCGCGGGCTCGTCGGGACGGAGATCGACGTGCTCATGGCACAGTGGATCCAGCGCGGAGGACAGGCGCGCCGTCAGCGATTTCGGATGTTGGGTTCCGGATTTCGGATTTGAAGAAGCTGAATCCGCAATACGCAATCCACCCTCCGCAATCGCATCACCCGATCTTGTCCGCGCCGAAGTGCGGCCGGAGTGCTTCGGGGATGCGGATGCTGCCGTCGGCTTGCTGATACGTTTCGACGAGGGCGACGAAGAGCCTGGCGAGCGCGGTGCCGGAGCCGTTGAGCGTGTGACAGAAGCGGTTTTTTCCTTGTTCATCCTTGTAGCGCAGGTTCATGCGGCGCGACTGATAGTCGCCGAAGTTGCTGCAGCTTGAAACCTCAAGATAGCCGCGCTGACCCGGAGCCCAGACTTCAATGTCGTAGGTCTTGGCGCTGCCGAATCCGAGATCGCCGGTGCAAAGCTCGATCACGCGGTAATGCAGGCCGAGGCGCTGCAACACCGTCTCAGCATTCGCCGTCAGCGTCTCGAGTTCGGCCATTGAGGTTTCCGGCGTGGTGATCTTCACCAGCTCCACTTTGTCGAACTGATGCATGCGGATGAGCCCGCGCGTGCCGAGGCCCGATGCGCCGGCCTCGCTGCGGAAGCAGGGCGTGTAGGCCGCATAGCGCACCGGCAGGCTTTCAAGCGGCAGGATCTCCTCGCGATGCAGGTTCGTCACCGGCACCTCGGCGGTGGGCACGAGATACAAGTTGTCGCGCTCACACTTGTATTGCTGGTCTTCAAACTTTGGTAGCTGCGTGGTGCCGATGAGGCACTCGGGCTTCACCAAAAGCGGCGGGCTCACCTCGGTGTAGCCGTGCTCGGTGGTGTGCAGGTCGAGCAAGAAGTTGATCAGCGCGCGCTCGAGCTTTGCGCCCGCGCCGCGATACACGACAAACGCGCTGCCGCTGATCTTCGCGCCCGCCTCGAAGTCCAGCATCCCGTGCGCCGCTCCGAGCGCGATGTGATCCTTTGGCTCAAAGTCGTGCGTGGGTTTTGCGCCCCAAACGCGCACCTCGGGATTCTCCTCCGCGCTGTGACCGACGGGGCACGCGTCGTGCGGCGCGTTGGGAATGGCGAGAAGAAGATCGCGCTGCTTTGCATCCGCAGCGTCCGCGTCCTTGCCGATCTGATCAATGCGCTGTCCGATGCCGCGCACCTCGGCCTCGATGGCGCTGGTGTCCTCGCCCTTTTTCTTCGCGATGCCGATGTCCTTGCTCATCCGGTTCCGGTCGCCCTGTAATTTCTGGCGCTCCGTCTCCGCCGCGCGGCGCAGCTCATCCTGCGCGAGCACCTCATCAATCAAGGAAGGCAGCGAGCCATTGCGGGCGGCCAGGCGTTCTTTGATGTGTTCGGTTTTTTCGCGGATGAGTCTGATGTCGAGCATAAGGCGCGGATGGTAGCGAAGGATGCGGGCTTGTCGAGGTGAGGAGCGGGTAGCGGGTATTGAGTAGAGGGTAGCAAATCGCGCTGGTGTGTGGTGCGGTCGCCGCGCCCGCGATTTGATGCTCACTACCCGCTACTCGCTACTGCCCTCCCCCTCACTCCGCGCCGGGCAGCTTTCCCCACCGCTGGGAGTCGTCGTCATCATCGCCCTGCGGCATCGTCTCGACGTAGCGACCTTCGGCGTCGCAGACGGAGACGAGGCCGCCTTTTGGGGTGGCGACGGCCTGCACGCCGAGACTGCCGGTGTGGTTCAGATGCAGTCCGGCGGATTCTTGGTAAACGCCCATGGCGATGCGTTGGAAGCCGAGGTCGTTGTTGATGAGCAGGCGTCCGCCGTGGTCCGTGGCGTCCAGGCTCAGCAGCGGGATGCCGTCGGAAGAGGCCAGCGACACGCTGCCAGCGAGTGGGCCGCCGGACAGCGTGGCAATGCCGGCCCGCTCTGTGTCGGGCCCGTATGCGCTCACCGTGCCACCCTGCTCTCCGTCATTGATCATCACCTTGGGATGGCCGCCCCTGCGCAACATCACGAATGGCGCGCCCGCATGCACCGAGCTGACGATCTCCGTGCCCGGGGTGTCGGGCGCGATGACACTCATGACCGACATGTCATTCTTGGCGATGATGCGCACACATTCGTGGTCAGCCACACCGTGCATTGCCAGGCTCGAATGGCTGCCGACATGGTGAGTGAGCGACACGCCCACTTTCCCCTCGTCATCACACAGATGGACCGTGCCGGCTTTCTCCGCAGCGTGGAGGTCCAGGCGCTTTGCCCCATCGCAATCCCGCAGTTCCATGCTGCCGCCAAAAGCCCCGGCCGAGATGCCGGCCTCGGCCATTGACTCGTGTGCCTGACCCTGATGCGCGGCCATGCGCGCCATGCCATCCATCGCGGCAATCGAGACACTGGTCTTCCGCGCCGGGCTGTTCAGCATGATCGTGGCGCCCTCCTCGCGCGACATGATGACGGAGGCATCCGGCTGGCCGGGGTGCCCCACGCACATCAGGCCGCCGTCTGCGTTGGCGCTGAGCTTGAGCACAGTCTTGGCATTGGCCGTGGCGAAGATGAGATCCGTCATCGGAGTCACCGTGCCGCTGCCGGGGAGGCGGTGATGCTCATCGTGAATGAGCACGGCGCGCGCCTTGCCATCGGGCTGCAGCACGGAAACGGAGCCGCCGCCCGGCCGCGCGCGCATCACGGCGCCCGGCGCGTTCCCCGGTGCCAGCACGGCCATCGTGCCGTGGTCATTCTCGATGAAGGTGTCCGCGCGTACCTTCCAGTCCTTCCCGCGGAGCTGGATGTGCGGCTCGCCATCTTCCTGGATGCCGATGCCGATCGCTGTTTTCGCGGCGTGCTCTTCACCGGCGTGATGCACGTCGATGTAGCCGCCGTCCTCGCCAGATCCCAAATGGATCGCAATCCACCGCCGGTCGTTCCATTGCCTCACGACGAGGGTTGTGCACTCGATGGTCACCTCGTCCTCGCCGCCGTCGCGGGCTTCGTGGATGCTTACGACCTTCTCGATTTTCGTCAGGCGTTTCTTCGTTTCTTCAAGCTCCGCGCGCATGGCTTCGAGGCTGGACTGGAGTAGCTGGAGTTCTTCTTTCATGGGAGTGGATGGCTGCGTTCCCCGCAGCATTGGCAGCGCTCCGGCAATAGCAACATGGCTTTGCAAACGCGGCTGCGGACGTGACCTCCACGCATCGTGTCGCAGTCATTCTGCGAGGCCGCGCCGGTGACGATGCGCCCGCGCTACAGAGGAGGAGGGGCGCTGCTTTCCGTTTCCTCATCCGTCCTGTCCGATACGGCAGATGGCATATCTGCATCGTCGTGAGCGACGGGATGCGCAAAGTCAGGCAGTGAGCTGAGATACAGTTCTTCCACTTTCGCGCGCGCCCACGGTGTTTTCCGCAGAAACGTGAGGCTGGACTTGATGCTGGGCTGCCAGGTGAAGCAGTTGATCTTGATCATCCGCCCCAGCATTTCCCACCCGTAGTGCGCCTCGAGCTGGGTCACGATTTTCTCCAGGGTGATTCCGTGCAGTGGATTCTTGGGGCCGGCGGCGTGCATGAGGGCGATGCGGTAGCATGGGATGCCACAATCGTCCTGCAAATCTTGCTCCTACACTTCCTCTTTCTCCTGCCCTCTCTCTGAGTGGCAAATGACAGGCGCGGAGAAGAAGAGGAGGAGGATTTGCGACTGCCAGCCGCTGGCCATCACTTTGCCGGCTGCGCCTTCTTTTTGCCTTTGCCTTTGCCTGCGGTTTTAGTCGCGCTTTTGCGGTTCGGCACCCACTTGGCATCGATCATCTGCGCGTTCATCGCATCCCACGCGGCGGTCAGCTCCTGCAGCTTTGCGGGGTTCGATTCAGCCAGATTGTTTTTCTCCCCGATGTCATCCTTGAGATTGTACAGCTCGGCCCCGGCGGACGTGGCCTTCACGGATTTCTCTCCTGCGTCCACACCTTTCATGCCCGCGCCCTTCACCATCTTCCAGTCACCGGAGCGGAACGCGATCTGATGGCCGAAGCGCCAAAACAAAGACTCGTGCGGGCTGCCGGTGACCCTTTCACCCGTCACAAACGGCAGCAGATTCACGCCATCGAGCTTCCAGCCCGGATTGATCTCCACACCGGCGGCCGCCAGCGCGGTCGGGTGGATGTCGAGCTGAATCACCGGCTGCTCGAAGACTTGTCCCGCCGGGATGCGGCCCTTCCATTGCAGCAGGAACGGCACGCGGATGCCGCCTTCCCACGTCTGCGACTTGAACCCGCGCAGCGGTCCGTTTCCCGATGAGGTCGATGGCGTCGGCCCGCCGTTGTCGCTGAAGAAAAAGATAAGCGTGTTCTCCTCCAGCTTGTGCTCGCGGATCTTGCCCAGCACCGCGCCCACGGCATCATCCATTGCCGAGAGCATGGCGCTGAAAGCCTGGCGCTTTTTGTCCTCCACATTGGCAAAGCGGCCGAGGTATTTTGCCGTGGATTCCATCGGCGCGTGGACCGCATTGAAGGGCAGGTAGCAGAACCACGGCTCGGCGTGATGGTGGTCGATGAAGCTCACCGCTTCCTGGCCGAAGGCCTCGGTGGTGTAGGGCAGATTGTTCACCGGCTCCGTGCCGCGCAGGATCGGATTGTTCTTGTCCGCCGCTGCATCGAGATAGCTGTGCGCGCCGCCGAGGAAGCCGAAGTACTCATCGAAGCCGCGCTTCAGCGGATGAAACGGCGGCTTGTAGCCGAGGTGTGATTTTCCAAACCAGCCCGTCGCATAGCCGGCTCCCTTGAGGCGGTCCGCCAGCGTCGTCTCCGATAGCGAGAGACCAAAATTCTCCACCGCAGACTCCGCCGGCCCTGGATTGAACTCATGGCCGAAGCGCGTCTGATAGCGCCCCGTCATGAATCCAGCGCGCGTCGGGCTGCAATACGGCCCGCTCACGTAACCGTTCGTGAAGCGCACGCCGTTTTTCGCGATGGAGTCGATGTGCGGAGTGGGGATCTGCGTCGTCACACCCTGGCACCCCAGCTCACCCCAGCCGAGATCATCCGCGAGGATGACGAGGACGTTCGGTTTGCCTGCGGCAGTCACGGAGAGTGTGCCGCACAAGAGTGTGGTGAGGGAGAGGAGAAGTCGGGAGAAGCTCATGCGCGCTGGAACGAGAGGGGCAGGGCGGATCATTCACGAGAGTGCGGCAGTCACCGCTTACGAGATTGTGGCAGCGCTGGCGTCACTGGGCGGGAGATGAAATATCGCTGTCTGGAGGAACGGCTTGTGACGCTATGAACGGTATCCGAATGGCGATGATCGCGGCGATGCTCGGCGCGGGTGTGTTTGGAAACGCGGCGGAGGCGGCGCGGCGACCGAACATCCTGTGGCTCGTCGGCGAGAACATCTCGCACGACCTCGGCTGCTATGGCGCGAAGAATGTGCACACGCCGCATTTGGACAAGCTCGCGGCGGAGGGCTTGCGGTTCACGAATGTTTTCTCCACGAATCCGGCGTGCGCGCCGAGCCGCTCGGCCTTCATGCTGGGCATGTATTAGACGACGACGGACACACACCACATGCGCTCGCATCGTAGCGACGATTTCAAACTGCCGGCCGGCGTGCGGCCGATGACGCACCGCCTGCAGGACGCGGGCTATCTGACCGCGAACATCAAGATGATCGGCCAACGCTACGTCGGCACCGGGAAGCTGGATTTGAACTTCGTAAACGAGGGGCCGATCTACCAAGGCGATGATTGGAGTGCGTTGAAATCGAGGCAGCCGTTCTTTGCGCAGATCAACTCGCACGAGGTGGAGTACGACATCTACGACCGTAAGAGCGCTGAGAAGCCGCGCGTCGAGTGGGTGGGCGAGCGTGAGCATGTGCGGCATGCGACCGCGGAGAACGTGACGCCGCCGCCGTACTACCCGGACCATCTCATCACCCGGCAGGAGTGGGCGCGGTACTTAAACTCGGTCTCCGGCATGGACGTGCGCATCGGCTGGGTGCTCGATCAATTGCGCAAAGACGGACTGGAGGAAGACACGATCATCCTCTTCTTCGCCGATAACGGCCGCCTTGAGCCGCGCGGCATTCATTGGTGCTACGACAGCGGCCTGCGCGTGCCGATGATCATCCGCTGGCCGAAGAACTTTCCCGGACCTGTGGGCGTGGTGAACGATCAGATCGTGAGCCTGATCGATGTCGCCGCGACCACACTCGACATGGCGGGCATCGCGAGGCCGCCGCTGATGCAGGGCCGCGTCATCCTCGGCCCGCGTGCTGATTCACCGCGCCGCTTTGCCTTCGCCGCGCGCGACCGCATCGACGAGACGGTGCAGCGCATCCGCTCGGTGCATGAGCAGCGCTACCATTACATCCGCACGTTCACGAAAGGCCCGACGTTTGCCTCGCTCAATCGCTACAAGGAAAAATGCTTCCCCATTCTTCCGTTGATGCGCGATCTCCATGCTCGAGGCAAACTCAGCGGACCTGCGCTCGCCTTGATGGAGCGACAAGGCCCTTGCGAGGAACTCTACGACACGACAGCCGATCCCCATGAGATCGCCGACCTCAGCGCCTCATCAAAACCCGAGCACCGCGCCGCGCTGGAGCGTCTGGGCGCCGCGCTCGACACCTGGATGACAGAGACCGGAGATCGCGGCGGCATCGTCGAGCCGGCGGAAGTCGTCGCGCCCTTTGAAAAGGAAATGGACGCGTGGTTCGGCACGCCGGCGTGGTTCAAGAAGTAAGCGGCGACAGCCGGACCAAGCATTCTAGACACAACCGCAAAAAGTGTGCGGCAGACATTCCTGTCTGCCTTTGGGCGTTTCGTTTCCGTCGGGAGCATTGTGCAGACAAGAATGTCTGCAACACACCCGGAGGTCGTCGTGCAGTTGGTTGAGGATGGAGACGAGGCTGCGGTCGTGGCTGTCGCTCTCCTTGGCGGTGAGGGTGGCGGGGGCGCGTTTTGTAGTCCGGGCCTCCGGCGGTTCATCCGTGCCGCCGAAGCCCTCTGATGGCGGGAGTAGAGAACGGGGATCGCCTGAAGGCAGAGCTGTAGAGCTGAGTTTCTCAACGACGTTGCTGTGACGGGTGAGGGTGAGGTCGGGATGCTGGTCTTGCACGCGCTTGCGGTGCGCGTCGAGTTCCTCCGCCAGTTTCCGGATGCGCTCCCCCTCCGCTTCTGAAAGTAGGGCAACGAGAAAGAAACGATGACCGCCGTATTTTCGCGGCGTTATGTCCGCAAATTGCATCACCGAGAATCAATTTCTTCGCTGTTAGAATTTTGTGGCGAAACATCACAATCTGCGGGCGGCGTGACAGCAGTTGCCCATATAGTGACACTAAACCGGACAGCCGTCCGATCACCGTAACGTTGGATCAAAGCCTCACTTGCCATCAGGCAGTGGCTGTTTCACGAGAAGAGTTCCGCGCGAACGACCGAGCCGCTGAAATTGGTCGGAAGTGCTTTGAGAAAATGCTCTCCGTCGGAGGGCACCACCTCGCGACGTAGGTTTATGTTTATGGGTCGCGCGTTTTCGCATGTTTGCCGGATTCGTTCGCTGTCGCAGACGGCCACTCCCGCACGCAGGATCCATGTGCCGAATATCTCCGGGTACTCTCCCGCGTAGCTGGTGAAAATCACTTTCACATAATGAGACGAAAGAGGTCGCTTGAGCTGCGGATCGCCCTCAGCAAGCGAGTCTATCTCGACCTGCACTTTGCCCGTGAGACACGATGGATTTCAGAGGCGGTCAGGATGGAAGAGCATCGCGGAACTGGATTGAGTGCGGTCAGCGAACTCACAAGGGATGTTCACATTTTCGACCGGTTTGTTCACAGCGTTGAGCGACAGGTTGGGAACAGTAAACCACAACATGTTGTTTAAGGTCCGTTAGCCTCACCCCATATTTTGCGGTTTGGTGATTTTTTTCTTGGCGGGGTAGGTGGGCACGTGTTTTACTCGGCGACTTCTGAAAACGGGCTGCCTCGCGGGCGGCTGACCCCAACCCATCCCTCTTCCCCTCTCCATCTTCCATGTTCCTCAAGACGCTTACCATCCACGGCTTCAAGTCCTTTGCCGACAAGACGCACTTTGAATTTCATCCGGGCGTGACCGGCATTGTGGGGCCGAATGGCTGCGGCAAGTCGAACGTGGTGGATGCGGTGCGCTGGGTGCTCGGTGAGACTTCGGCGAAAGCGCTGCGGGGTGATGAAATGGCGGACGTGATTTTCAATGGCACGGACAAACGCAAACCGGTGGGCATGGCAGAAGTGCAGCTCACGTTCGGGGATTGTGAGACGGCGCTGGGTGTGGACTACAATGAAGTGGCTATTTGCCGCCGTGTGTTTCGCGACGGGCGCTCGGAGTATCGGCTGAACGGGACGGTGTGCCGCTTGAAGGATTTCCAGGATCTGTTTGCCGGCACGGGCATCGGCCGCACGGCGTACTCGATCATGGCGCAGGGGCAGATCGACATGCTGCTGAGTTCGAAGCCGGAGGACCGGCGCACGGTTTTCGAAGAGGCGGCGGGGATCACGAAGTTCAAGTCGCAAAAGAAGGAGGCGCTGCGCAAGCTGGAGTTCACGGAGGCGAACTTGCTGCGCGTGGCGGACATCATCGCGGAGGTGAAGCGGCAGATGGGATCGCTGCAAAGACAGGCAGCGAAGGCGCGGCGCTATCAGGCCTTCATGAGCGATCTGCGCACGCTCGACACGAACCTCGGGCACAAGCATTGGACGGAGTTCAACGCGGAGAAGTCGGAATCGGAAACGCAGATCCGCACGCTGGCGCTGCAGCTCGATCAGGTGCAGCGGCGTTTGTCGGCGACGGAGACGGAGACGAGCGAGACGCGCGAGGCCTACCATGCGGTGGAGAGCACGATCAACCAGCTCCGCCAGCAGGCGCAGGAGCTGCGCTCGCAGGTGCAGAGCGCGGAAGGCCGCATCGGCTTCAACACCGAGCGGAGTGAGGAGCTGCAGACGCGGATCCGGCAAAATGAGGAGGATGCGGCGGCGAGCCGCAGCCTGCTCGATGAGCAGCAGCGTGAGGTGCTGAGCGCGGACGCGCAGATCCAGGCGCTCTTTGCGAACATCGAGTCGCGCCAGCTGGCGCTGACGGAGCATCAGAACGTGCATCAGTCCATCGTGCCGGAGCGCACGAACATCGAGGGCAGCCGTCGCGGGATGCGGGAGCAGATCCGTCAGGCCGAAGGCCAGATCGCCGCGGCGGAAGCGAAGACGCAAAGCCTGACGAACCAGATGTCCGCCGACCGGCAGCGCAATGAGTCGCTGCAAAAAGACCGTCAGGGGGCGGCGCAGGCACGCGAGACGAGCCAGGTTGATTTCGACGAGCTGCAACGCCTGATTCACGAGCTGGACATGCAGCGCAACGAGCTGGACGAAAAGCTCAAGCAATGCGCGCGAGAGATCGTGGAGAAGCGCAAGGAGCGTGACGCGCTGGCGGATGAGCTGAGCGACATCCAGCGCGCGGCGACGCAACGCCGCTCGCGTCTCGAAGCGCTGGAGCAGCTTTTGCAAAAGGGTGAAGGACTGGAGCAGGGGACGCAGCATGTGCTGCGCGGCCTGGACAATCCGGAGGTCTATAGGACGGGCGTGCGCGGCTTGCTGGCGTCTTCGATTGAAGTGGAGCCGCAGTTTATCTCCGCCATCGAGGCGGCGCTGCGCGACAATTTGCAGGCGGTGCTGCTGGCGGACTCGGAGCTGGCGTCGCAGATCATGGAGCGCCTGACGAGCCAGCGGCTCGGCAAGGCGGCACTGGTGCCGCAGGACTTCACCGCGCTGCGCGCGGCACCTGACCGGCAGCTGCTGCCTGATGGGGCGATCGCGTGGGCGGTGGACAAGGTGAAGGCGGCCGGGGGCGCGCAATCTTTCGTGGACCAACTGCTCTGCAATGTGCTGGTGGCGGAGGATCTGAACGCTGCGATGCGCTTGAAGAAGTCGCACCCGGATCTCGCAATCACGACGCTGAGCGGCGCGCTGATATCGACGGAAGGCGTGATTTTCGGCGGAGCCGGCAAGGAGGAGGCGACCTCGACGCTGCGGCGCGAGGCAGAGGTCCGCGCGCTGCGCGTGGAGGTGGAGTCGCTGGAAATGCAATTGCGTGAGAAGGAAGAGCAGGTGCTGGCGATCCGCGCGCGGACCGAGGAGCAGCAGCACGAGGAGATCGCGCTGCGGGAGCAGAGCCAGCGGGCGCGGGAGGAATTCTCGCAGCTACAGGGGCAGGTGTCCGTGGTGCAGCGCGCGTTGCAGCAGGCGACGGCGAAGCTGGAGAGCTTTGAGTGGGAACAGGAGCAGATCGGCGGCCGCATCGAGAGCGCGGAAGCGCAGATCGCGACGCATCGAGAGACCACTGCGGCGGCGCAAGAGCAACTGGATGCCGCGCGCGTTCGTGAAGGCGAGCTTGAAGTGGAGATCGAAAACGTGACGCGCCGCGAGCTGGAGTCGCAGGAGCGGCTGAATGAGCTGCGGACGGCGCTGGCGCTGGCGCAAAGCTCGCTGCAATCCGTGGAGCGGCAGAAAGCGCCCCTGGCGATGCGCATCTCCGAGCTGCAAAACGCGCTGAACCGCTACGAGCAGGAGATCATCACCTGGCAGCAACGGCTGGAGGGTGGCAACGCGGAAAACGCACGCCTCGCCGAACAAATCGAAGAGCAGCGCTCGGCCATCGGGCGCATCGAGGAGGAGCTGCAAATGCGGTCGAGTGATCGCGCGGAGGCATTTGAGAAGGTAACTGCGCTGGAGACGCAACTGACCGCTCTGCGGCATCAGAACACCCAGATGAGCGAGTCACGCAGCCGCGCGGAAGTACAACTCACGCGGGTGGACTTGCGCCTTGAAAACCTCAACAATCAAATTGTGGAGCGCTACCAATTGCAGCTCGACACCTTCGAGCCCGATCCGCATGAGCTGCTGCTGGCAATCAACGCGCAGAAGAAAAGCCGTGACCGTGGCATGAAGCGCAAGTCCGGCGGAGACGGGCAGACGGACAGCGCCGATGGTGATTCGCAAGAGATCACGTCGGGCGCGTCGGCGGGCGACGACGAGAGCGAGCAGGTGGAACTGCCTGAAGCGCTGACGGAGGGCGAGCCAGATTGGAGCTTCGTGGCAGAGGCGGTGACGGAACTCCGGCAGAAGCTCGACGGAATCGGGCCGGTGAACCTCGAGGCCATCCAGGAGTTTGCCGAGCTTGAAGAGCGCCACCTTTTCCTCGACACACAGCACAATGATCTCGTGAAATCGAAGGACGAGCTGCTGCAAGTCATCGCGAAGATCAACGAGACGACGAAGGCGATGTTCTGTGAGACCTTCACGCAGGTGCGCGGACATTTTCATGACAACTTCCGCGAGCTGTTTGGCGCGCAGTCGAAGGCGGACTTGCTGCTCGTGAACGAAGCTGATCCGCTCGAGAGCGGGATCGAGATCATCGCGAAACCTCCCGGCAAGAAATTACAGACCATCTCGCTGCTGTCGGGCGGGGAGCGCTCGATGACGGCGGTGGCACTGTTGTTTTCGATCTACATGGAGAAGCCATCGCCGTTCTGCATCCTCGATGAGCTGGACGCGCCGCTCGACGAGTCGAACATCGGCCGCTTCCTGAACATGCTGGACCGATTCATCGCGCAGAGCCAGTTCATCATCGTAACGCATAACAAGCGCACGATGAGCCGCGCGGATGTGATTTATGGCGTGACGATGCAGGAGTTCGGGGTGAGCAAGCCGATCGGCGTGCGCATGACGAGCGAGGACATGGTGCATGGTCGCGAGCAGCCGCTGGCTCTTGAGCCGGAAACCGTCGAGGAAGAACCGGTCGAAGCGCCGATGTAGCCTGGCCTATCGGTATTGAATCCAAGCGCCGCCACCGCCAGAGAAAGCGCCTCCAAGGCGGGGCGGAATTTCAGTTTCGGGCATGATCCAGACGAAGCTGATGAGGCGCCTGCGACGATATCGCAGCGCCGCATACGTGGCGCCGCCGCCAGCGAGGCTGAGCGCCACTCCGAGGGTGACGGACCACCACTGATGCGGCGAAGACGGCGTCAGAATTACGTGATTCAACAAGGCTTCGTCGAGCGCAGGCTGACGTTTGCTGACGATCTCGGAGGGCACTTCCTGCCCATTCACGCTGGTGAGGGCCGGGGTGTTGGTGGAGATCAGTTTCTCAAGCCAGAACAGGCGGATCGAAAGACGAACGGTGAATCGATGGAGTTGCTCCATGGGGTCTGAGACTAGCTCCGCGTCTTTAGCGCAATCTTTGACCACTCCATTCAGGTATTCGGGGGGAATAATTCGATGCACCGAGCCGCTGACGAAAAGTCTT
Source organism: Verrucomicrobiaceae bacterium (assembly GCA_031411695.1). Classification (GTDB taxonomy): domain Bacteria; phylum Verrucomicrobiota; class Verrucomicrobiia; order Verrucomicrobiales; family Verrucomicrobiaceae; genus JAIBCL01. The sequence continues at coordinate 3,655 of JANOBO010000269.1, read as the reverse complement.
GCGCGCCAAGGCTCCCCGAGCGGATAAATCGCAAGGCAGGAATCGTGGGATCTAAGGGCTCCGGACGCGACATTGGAGAGGTCTGCATTGTTCGGAACCGTCTGGTCACGGTCCGTGACAATCACGAATGCCTTGATTCGCGCATCGCGCGCGTGGAACTGGAGAAATCGAAGCAGATCTTCTTTTTGCGTTTCCGAGACGTGGCTGTCTGGATCGATCAGGTGCGCGTCACCCGGCGATCCGCGGCAAGAGGTTAAAAAATCATCATCAAGCTTTCGGATCAAATGAGCGGCCGTGGGGCTCGAAGGCGGGGCGATGTGGATCGCTTTGCCGAGCAGAGCGTCCGGCAGGAATAGAGAGAGGTCGCCGTCAGGCCGGGCGGACTGAAATTCAGTCGCAATGGTTGGCTGGCTCGTCATCGGTGAAAGGTTCCCCGATTCGTTGTCATCGTGTGGAAAGCTTTGCGGCAATAACGATCCGCCTAGCAAGAATGGCGTCCCGTTCCGAGCCGGGGCGATGCCATCCTGTGACGGCGCCCACTCGGGCAGTGGCAAGATCGCTTCGATATCCTGGCACAGTCCTGCGTGAGGGTGAGTGAGTGTTCCCAACGGGAATAGAATTGTGGCAAGCTGAAGAAGTTTCATGGGATCGAATAGTGGGGGGAGTTCTTTGCCCGGATTGGCGCGTCAGGTCCCTCCATCATGGACGCACGCAGGGGACGCAGGCCAAAGTCAGGTGACACCGTATGCATTGCAGCGGCTTCAGGACTCCGTGGTTTGCCTTGGGCGAATGATCTCAGCTTCCGATCCAGATGGCGAATCGCCAGGGTTACAGCTCTCCCGTAGTCGCTTTGGGCTAAGAGCGGGCGCATGCTGCGCAGGACGTCATCACCAGCCATCCTGCTCCCCAAAGCCTCAATTGCGTAGCCAACGCACAGGCCCGCTTGCCCCGCAGCCGGATCGACAACAAGGACTATGCCAAACTCATTTCGTTTTGCGATTTCATGCGTCCCGAACGCGGCGTGATTCAGCAGCCAGAAACCAACCTCGGGCACGCTAAGACCTTGGGGAAGCACGCCAAAATACACGGCGAAGAAGACTTGAGGGAACCGACGTTCAAAATCATCCAGTCGGGCTTCGATCCTTCTTTGGTCAGTCAGCCGGAGGCAGTGCGCGGCGTCTGTCAGCCGATCCAGCCGCACCCAATGATCTCCGTGGCGGGCGTCGGAAACTCTGGAGCTAAATCCGCAGGCAGGGCAGTGCTGTGCGGACTCGGAGAGAGATGCATCACAGTGCGGACACTTCATATTTATGAAATATATGGATAATCTGAACTGATGCAATCATAACGTCACATATGCCTCGGAGAAAATAGTTTACATTAACGATGCGGTATGGTTGAAATGGGTGATGCCAATTAATTTGGCACTAAATTCGTGCAGAATGCACGAGGTAGTGTCAAAACGTCGAACCCACACGATTCCACCCCATCTATGAAGCCTGCCTCTATCGTACCTCTGATTCTCACCTTAGCTGGCCTGCACTCCGCAGAAGCAGCTTGGCAAAAGTTGCCAAACCAAAGACGAGCCGTTCCTGTCTCCCTCAGCGCCATCGAGGGGACTCAAATCGTATCGTCCAGAGGAATGGGGCAGGCGGACGCCCTGCTTTCTGGTGACCCAACGCTTCCAGTCACTTTGGGAGGCGGATCAAGCGAGGCGGTCATCACCTTGGGCATTCAGCGGTTCATCGAGAACGCTGTTTTCGTAAACGACTCGGCGGAGGGCAAGGTGATGGTGTCGGGAAGTGGTGATTCGAAAAGCTGGAGCATGCTTGGCCAGACGGTCTTCACGCCCGTAGATCGGAACGTGCAAGTTTCGTTCGCCGGAACACAAGTCAAGTTCGTGAAACTACAGTTTGATCTGTCCAAAGGCGGAACGATTCGGAATTTTCAACTCTTTGGAGGTGACACGGATCAGGATTTCATCGTCAAACAAAACGCCTCGGGGGAAGGTGGCATCAAACTGAATCTTGCCACCGGAATGGGAGGCTCACGGGTGGTCTACGTGCATCCCAGCCCTTCAAAGGACGTGGGTATAACAGAGATCGGGCGCGCTCAGAGCAAGTTTGATTTCCCTGAGTCCGACGAAAAGTATCGCACGATCATCTACGACTTGGGTTCGCCGCGCGTGCTGTCCGAGTTCGGTTCAGTGCATTCGCCTCGTCCAGTGCGTCTGGAGGTTTTCACCTTTGACCAACTCCCTGAGAAGGAAGATTGGAGAGGTCGCATGTCCTTCGATCCCAAGGCGTTTGACTCCGCCCTACCCGTTGCATCCAAGGAAGATTCGAAAGGCGTCGGTTACATCAAGGTGAAAACTCAAAAGCCTGTGCGGGCGCGTTATGTTGCCCTTCGCTGGGAGCCAGATTTCAACCCGCCGGCCTTCTCGATGGGTGGAGTGTCTGTGAGCGGAAATGGCTTTGACCCCGTGAAGAATAATCAAGGCGGTGATGGCGGTGGAAGTGGAGCAAGCGGCGGCGGCGGCAGTGGCTCTAGCGGAAGTGGTAATGGAGACCAAGGTGCCGGCCCAAATAACCCAGGTGGTGGCTCTCCAGGGGGCAGCCCATTCGGCTTCGGCACCGGCGGTTATGCGGGTGGTGGCGGCAGCCTGCCCAGCAGCAGCAATTCGACGGGGAATGCGACTGGTAACGCAACAGGGAATGCGACTGGTAACGCAACGGGGAATGCCAATGGTAACGCAAACGGGAATGCGAACGGGACTCCTGTTGGCAGCCCCTGATTAAGCCAGCACAGATCATTGAATGGCCGCACCTCGACAAGGGTGCGGCCATTTTTGTGAACGATCTAAGGAGACGATGATTAATACGGCGTTTAAAAAAGCGCCCTCATCTCTGGCAATTTGGATAATTTTGCCGCCTTTTTTTCAGCGCTGCAATCCGGCTAGAGGCGAGGTTTGTGTGCGGGATCTGAGTTTGATGTCGCCTCGGGAGGGTTCTCGCTGCGCGGTTTTGAGGTTGCTTGGTTGGTTTGGGGTTCTGCCGATGCTTGTCAGACGCTCAGCAGCCACGCTTCCAGGCAATGACCGGATTGGCCAGCGCGAAGAGCGTGTGGAGTTGCGCCTCGTTCATCTTGATCCCGCGATAGCGCACCTTGCGGTGTTTGAAGAGGCTCTTCACGATGTGAAAGGGGTGCTCCACCATGGCGTGCACTCTTCCCTTGAGCTCCTCATATCCAAGCGTGAGGTCGTTGACCCAGCTCGGTGGCATCGCTTTGAGCTTGCTGCGTTTGGCCGCCACGCACCACTCCACGCTGCTGTGTCCGGCGATGATCTCCGCGCGTTTCTGCACGCCGATGTAGCCTGCGTCGGCATGCGCCTCGGCGGTTCTTCGTCGAACTGGGCGCGGCGATGATCGTGACGTCCACCATGCTGCCTTCGCGCATGAGCAGCTTGCGCTCTTCGAGCAGGGCATTGACCTCGTCAAAGATGCGCTGGGTGAGTTAATCCAGAACGCCGCGTTTGCCCTTTTGATCGAGGGCGCTTGAGCGGGGTCAGATCGCGCAGCCGCCGGGTGCCACCGTGTCCCAATCGGGGCTTGGCGGGCGTTGTCGGACCAAAAGCGGCGCGATTGGCTCTGGTGGC
>JANOBO010000268.1:0-57338 GCA_031411695.1 Verrucomicrobiaceae bacterium | reverse complement strand
TTTTTCTTCACGATGGTCGGGATCTGCTCGAACATCGCCTCGCACTCATGCGGGTTGATGCCGAGGGAGGAAATCATGTACAGCAGCGAGTCAGCATGGATGTTTTCCTCGTGCGCGTGACGGCCGAGCACGAGCTTCAGTTCCGGTGCCGTGACCAGCTCGCGGATGACGTGCTGGATGTTGTCCCCCACGATGCCTTCAGCGGCCGAGAAATAGCCGACGCCCATCATGATGATCCAGCGCTCGTTCTCGGTGATCTCGTTGGAGCGCCATTGCTCCACGTCCTTTTGCATCTGGATGTCCTCAGGCTCCCAGTGGTTGGCCTTCATCGTGCGGTAGAGGTCATAGGCCCACTTGTAGCGCAGTGGGAGGAGATTGAAGGTCATGGACTTGCGTCCGTTGATGACCTTCTTGGCCTGATAGGCGGCCTCGGCCTTGTCGGAGTCGAGGGGGAATGAGCGGTTGCCGATGGTGACGATTTTTTCCATGGTGCGGGGAGGGCTTGAGATTGCGGTTGAGGCGATTTAATCGGGTTTAATGGAGGGAGCGAAAAAGAGCAGGAGAGGCTGGAAGGCTGTAAAATCAAGGGCTGCAGGCCCATCACGGCCTAAAGCACAAGATATTGGCGGGACGGAAAAGATAATGCACAAGATGTAGTGGCTCGCCAAGATTAAAATTGTGAATAACCCCGGTCCGGCGGCTAATCCTTGATGGGAGGCGGGCTGGGGGGCGAAAACTTTTTTTCAACGTGAAAATCTGTCCAATTTCGCCCTCTCGACCGGCGATCCCGGCGCCCCGGGCAGGGCGTTGGCGTTGAGAGATTCGTACCCGAACAGGACGCAAGGCACGGCTTCAGGGTTATGTGACGAAGTGTTCACGTTCGGCGGATTGCCTTGTCGCCCGCTCGCCGCTTGGGTCGATCTCGAGCCCGGCGGTAAAGACGACAGCTTTGGTTGACCCGACCCGAGGCTGGGATGTTAGTCTGCCGCGCTGCGCGATCGAACCCAATGAACACCCTCCCATGGCTGAGAAACCTTTGATCCTCGTGGCCGACGACGAGGAAGACGTGCGCGAACTCGTGTGCATCAATCTTCAGCAATCGGGCTTTCAGACTGCGGAAGCCGTCAACGGGCTTGAGGCGCTGGATGCTGCGAGGACAAAGAAACCTGCGGCCATCGTGCTCGATGTGATGATGCCGGGGCGGGACGGCTATCGAGTCTGCGAGGCGCTGCGCGCGGACGAGGCCACGCGCCGCATTCCCATTTTGATGCTGACGGCGCGCGGGCACACGGACGACCGTATCTCCGGCCTGCAAAAAGGCGCGGATGACTACATGTCGAAACCGTTCAGCCCAAAAGAACTCGTCCTTCGCGTGCAGGCTTTGCTCCGTCGCGCCACTCCCGATCCGGGCACGCAGTCGAGGATCACCGTGGGCCCCTTCGATTTCGATCTCGCCGCAGTGAAGCTCACCATTGCCAGCGAGGTCATGCCGCTCACGCTTCTCGAGTTCAAACTGCTTCACATCCTGGCCAGCAAGCCGGGCACCGTCATCGACCGGGACACCATCTTGAGAGAGGTCTGGGGCTATTCCGATCAGGCGCGCACGCGGACGCTGGACACCCACATCAAGCGTCTGCGGGAAAAGCTGGGGGATCATTCTGATTGGTTGCAGACGTCCCGCGGATACGGCTACGTCTTCAAGGAGCCGCAGACATCACCCGGGGTGGGGTAGTTCTGTACTCCGCGCCGCCGCATGGTTTCTTTTGTCGTCATCGTCTTGCTTCTTGCCACAGGGCTGTTCGCCGCCCTGTGGCTTGCCGAGAGGAAGGCCCGCGGGCTCGAGTCCCATCGGCAGGTTCTCCTGCAGGTCGAGGTCGATGTGGCGCATGAGACCCGGTGGAGAAACGAACTCCTCAGCCGGCTGGCGAACGGCATCGAGGACGGGCTTCTCATTGTCTCCCCCGATGCGCAGGTGCTCTTTGTGAACGAAGGCACCACACGCTTCTGGCCTGGTTCATCGGCGTCCATCGGCCGGCCGCTGCTCGAGTGCGTGCGGGACCACCGGGTCGTGGATCTGGTCGCGACCGCCCAACGCACCGGACAACGGGTGAAGGAGGAGATCCTCCATTCCAGCATGGAAGGTGGCGGCGCTGCGGACGAACGCGTGGTTTCCGTCGAAGCCGTGCCGCTCCAAGGCGAGACGGACAGCGGCCGCGAGCGGCCCGTGCTCGTCATCCTGCGCGATGAAACCGAAAAGCGCGGGCTGGAAAAAATCCGCCGCGACTTCGTGGCCAACGCATCCCATGAGCTCCGCACGCCGCTGTCGATCATCAACGGCTATCTGGAGAATCTCCTCGCCGGGGACATCGCGGACGAAGCCGTGCGGAAGCGTGCGTTTGGGGTGATGAAAAAGCACGGAGACCGCCTCGCGCGCATTGTCGAGGACATGCTCGTCATCAGCAGGCTGGAGTCCGGCGATGCGGATCCCTTGAAATGGGAGGAGGTGGACCTGCGGAGTTGCGCGGAGGACGTGGCGCACCTTCTCTCACATGCGATTGCCGAAGGTGGGGCGAAGGTGGTCGTCGTCGTAGGAGACGGGACGGATCCCGTGATCCAAGGCGACCGCTACTATTGGGAGCAGATCTTTTTCAACCTGATCGAAAACGCACTGAAGGAGAATCCGGGGAGCGGTCTGGAGGTGACGGTGCGCATCGTGCGCGTCGGCGCTGGCCTTCAAGTGCAGATCCGCGACAACGGAGTCGGCATTCCGGGTGCCGACCAGGCTTTCGTGTTCAAACGATTCTACCGCGTCGCCGGACATCGCTCAAAGCACGTCAAAGGCACCGGCCTCGGGCTATCCATCGTGAAGCGCGCCGTCGAGGCGCATCACGGCACGATCACACTACGCAGCCAGCCAGGCATTGAGACCGTGTTCACCATTGAATTGCCCGCCGGTCCGACGCCGAATGTCGGATAACTTTCGCGATGAAGCGTTAGCAGGATGTGTAGCGCGCAGTCATCCCGCGGCGTTTGCTTCTTCAGCCAGCATTCGGGTGCCGTCCTGGCAGTCGAAACGGCACTCATCAGCGTAGCGTGCTTTGAATAGCTCAGGATGCATGCTCGCCAAGGCCATGGCTGCGCGATTACGGCCATAGGCATACTGCATATGCTGAAAGGCCGCCTCCACTTCAGCCACCGCACCGTGCGCTCGCATCCTCGCCAGCGCATCGAGCCAATCGCAAATGCATCCCACCTGGCTTTCTTCGTCGTCCAGACTCTCGGCCAGCGAGCGGGACAGCAGCGGTATGTCGCAAGGCTCGGCATGTTTAACGAAGACGTCACTCGCCAACGAGCGAAAGCAGCCCTGGGTTTCATTGATCCATTGACGGGCCAGCGGCAGCATGATTGCTGCTGGCAGATTCAGCAAAATTTGCCTTAATCGCGCGTGAACTATCTGGAAATCGGTTTGCGCGATGGCGTGAAGGAAAGCCAGGAGTGGTTCAGCCATGGAGACATCGACAATGCCTTCAAGTCCCCTCAAGGCGACTTCACTTCGTTTGGGATGGTCGATGGAAAGCTGCGCCAGCAACCAGTCGCCATCTTTCGGCGTGACGAGCGCGCGTAATTGTTTGCCGAGCAAAAAGGTCTGGCGGCTACCCTCAGATGCAGCGACGAGTTCGAGCGCAGTCAGCTTAGCAATGGACTCTTTCTCAGTATCCTGGTTGCGGTCCTGTTCTAGCCGCCGTGATACCTCACTACGAACAGCATCCTGCACGAGGGGCGAATTGTGCTGCGCTAAGACCTGCAAGACGGCGTCGTCTAGGTTCCATGCTTCAGAGATTGCGTCAGCGAGCGATTGGGAATCTGGAATCCTTTGCTGAATGGCGCGCGCAATTCGCTCCGCCGCATCTAAAATTTGCGTCTCAATGAGGCCCCAACTCGCGCGCTCCCATTCGTGCCCGTGCTCAATGTAGCGCTCCAGAGCATCCAGTGCGTCGGCCCGTCCTTGGCTGCCGAGCCAGCCAAGGACATCCAGCGCGAGAGTGTTCATGTCTCCATCTCCTGCATCGCGCTCCGCATCGAGAATGTCCGTGAGCTTGCTGAGCGGCATCTGTGTTCGCAGCATCAGCGTGCCGTAAAACCAGTCGCGTGATTCACATTGGCGATCAAGCCGTGGGTCGTTCCAGAGGCAGTCTTCAATCAGCGACCATGCATTCTCTTGCTGGATTTTCAGCACTTCGAGCAAACCGCGACCACGGCCGCGCTGGAGCATGCCCCGGAGCGAGTCTGCGCTCGCCAGCAAGAAAGTGCCATATGGCTCGCGTGGCGCCCGCCCCGTCCATTGGCCGATGCCTGCCAGATCATCGCCATCCTCGCTCGTACCCGCGCGGCTCACAATCCGACACGGTTCGCAGCGGAAATCGAAACGCTCGCCCTCCACTTTCCACGCCGCGCCACAAAGCGGACATGGCCGGGCCATTTCTCGATCAAACGGGAATGCATGGTAGCGAAATATGTCGGCATACACAGGCTTCTGCGTGGAGATCTCCACCATGCGGGCGAGCTTACGAGCTGCGACATTCAGGTCGCTGCGGGCATCGCTCATTGCGATGAGCGATTCCTTCTCCAAAGAGCCGGAGGCAAGCCATATGTCGCTGTGGCTGCGTTGATTTCCCGACCATGAGCGGAGCGTCGAACATTGATCGGCGTTCAGTGGCAGAAGGTAGCCCGGCACACCACGTAGCTCGTGATCACGGACTGGAGCGATGCCATCGATCCCCGCGTCGTAGAGGATGAGCCACGGAGCCGCGCGCCAGTCTTCCAGTATTTCCTTTTGCTCACCGGGGTCAAGTATGGTGACGGATGGCTCGCAGCCGAACAACTCTGGAAGCTGGGCGCACTCTCGCAGCGCATATTTCGAGTAATGCCGCCTCTCCATGGCGTCCACACGCGGCAGCCGGACGAAAGCTCTAAGTTCTCCATCGATCACGCCTCTTGGCGTGTCGCCGATGATTTGACCCATGCTCAGCAGGCTGCCCATGAACCCGTGGAAGGTATGGTCCACTGCGTTAAGCCAGACATCCTCCTGATCCGCCCGTTTTCTCCACGGGCCGAAAGTGATTTGCGCAAGGATTTGACGTTCCATGAATCAAATGTGAATCAGCAACAAGGATTCGATCAAGGTGAAGATGCATTAAAGTCCCCGAGCTTGTCGCGCGCAGAAGGTGTCGGCATTACGAATGACGAATGGGGTCGCGACTCAGGGTCAACTGTTCATTCGGTGTCCGCCAAACGGTCGTCTCAGGCAGTCACTCGCCACCGCGATGAAGACTCATCCATTTGTCATTCTGCATTCCGCATTCGTCATTCCTCACTTCCCCTCATGCTGATGCCGGATGTCCCGCGCTGAGCCTGAAAACACGGAGTCCTCGCCGATGTTCACCGCGTGGTCTCCCACGCGCTCGATGACCCGCGCGATGAGGACGAGATCCAGGTAGCTCTGGGCATTCATCGCGTCCTCCTCGATCCGCCGCGTGATGCGTTCGATGAACTCGTGCTGCATCTTGTCCAACATCTTGTCCCGAGGCTTGAGTGAGGAACCCAGGTCCTGATCCTCCTCTGCCAGCGCACGGATGCTGTCGTGCAACAGACTCGAGGCGCTGGCAAACATCGGCTCCAGCATCCGCGTCTCCGGCAGCTCCAGCGTGTGGATCAGCCGCTTCGTCCGGCGTGCGATGCTCACCGCCTGATCAGCCACGCGCTCCAGATCCGTGGCCGCCTTCATCGTCGAGAACACCCTGCGAAAATCGTGCGCCACTGGCTGGAAGCGCGTGATGATCGAGATGCCCTCCGCGTCGATGGTCTTCTCCAAAGTGTCCACCTCCTCATCCTCGGCGATGACGCGGTTGCACAAGTTCTCGTCCCGCGTCGCCAGCGCCCGCGCCGCCATGCTGAAGTTTTGCTCGGACAGCGATGCCATGCGGAGAAGGCTGGCGCGCAGATCATTCAGCGCCTGATCGAAGCGTGTCAGGATGTGTCGGGGCTCGGTCGAGTCTGGCATAATTTTTTAGCGCGGGCTTGTTCGCCTGGATGATAGCACAAGTCAGCATCACTCATGTGAACAGAATGTCACATTGGAGGTGCGGGTCATCGAAATCGGCGTCGGCCGCCCTCACGGAGATTCTCGCCCGCCAGTGGCTTGCATTTTTGCGGGAGGCGGCTTACATAGGCCCCCGCCGCGCTGGAAAGCGTGGCGTTTAAACTGGAGAGGTGGCTGAGTGGTTGAAGGCACCTGACTCGAAATCAGACGTGGGTGAAAGCTCACCGTGGGTTCAAATCCCACCCTCTCCGCCAATGCAAATTTTTCACCGGCAGGGTCGTCGCGACGCCTCATCGTCGAAGAAACGAAAAGTTGATGCGCGCTGCCATGAGCGGCGTTCTGTTGCTCTCCCGGCATGATTGATCCCGCAACTCCATCGCCCCCGCCTCCGGCCAAAGGCCGCGTCGGCTGTTTCATCCTCATCCTGCTTCTCCTCGGAGTCGGAGGCTGGTGGTGGTGGGGCAAGCACGCCGAAAACGTCGCCGGCGGACCATCGGCAATGGGGAAGGGGAAGTCAGGCGGCAAAGGAGGTCCCGGCGGAATGTTCGGCGCGCCCACGCCGATCACCGTCGAGGAAGTGAGGCAGGAAGATTTTGAGGAGTGGGTCAATCTCGCAGGCACCGTCACGCCGCTAAACGTCGTCACCGTGCGCAGCCGCGTGGATGGGGAGCTGCAGAAGGTCCACTTCACCGAAGGCCAGATGGTCACAAAGGGCGACCTTCTATTTGAACTCGACCCACGCCCATTCCAAGTCGCCCTCGATCAAGCCAAGGCCGGACTCACCCGAAACGAGGCTCTGCTCGAGAACGCACGTGCGGACCTGAAGCGCTACGAGGCGCTGGCCAGGCAGGACTCCATCGAGAAACAAAAGGTCGATACGCAGGCGTCGCTTGTGCATCAGAGCGAGGCCTCGCTAGCTTCCGACCGCGCCACCATCGCCAGTGCGGAATTGCAGCTCAGCTACACGCGCGTGCTGGCGCCCATCACCGGACGGGCCGGCCTCCGGCAGATCGACGCAGGGAATATGATCCGCTCCGGTGACGCCAACGGGCTCGTAATCCTCACGCAGATGGATCCCATCGGCCTGGTCTGCTCCATCCCGCAAGAGCGCGTCGCCGCCGTGCGCAAGCGCCTCGCGGGCGCCGACGCGGTCAGCGTCGAGGCCGTCGATAAGACCATGAACACGACGCTGGGAAAAGGCCGGCTCCTCACGACCGACAATCAGATCGACATCGCCAGCGGCACACTCAAGCTCAAGGCCGAGCTCCCAAATCCAGGCGGCGCCTTGTTTCCGAACCAGTTCGTGATCACCAAGCTGCTCGTCGATAAAATCCCCGGAGCCACCGTCGCGCCTGCCACCGCCGTCCAGCGCGGGGCGAAAGGCGCGTATTGCTACGTGCTGAATGACGACAGCACCGTCTCGCTGCGAAACATCACCACCGGCGCGATGCACGGCGACCGCACGCTTATTAAAGAAGGCCTCAAGCCCGGAGAGAAAGTCGTCACCCAAGGTGTCGATCGCCTCCGCGAAGGCGCAAAGGTGGACGTCATTCCCTCAGGCGGCGCGGCACCGCCGGATGCAGGAAGCACTCTTGAGGAGAGGGGGTCGCTCGGTGACAACAAGGGCAAGCTATCGCCCGTTCCATGAATCCCTCACGCATCTTCATTGAGCGCCCTGTGGCCACAACGCTTCTGATGGTGGCTGTGTTGCTGGCGGGCGGGCTGGCGTATCGGCTGCTGCCGGTGTCCGCGTTGCCTCAGGTGGACTATCCGACGATCCAGGTCGTGACGCTTTATCCCGGCGCGAGTCCTGAGGTGATGACCTCGTCGGTGACGGCGCCGCTGGAGCGGCAGTTTGGTCAGATGCCGGGTCTGGCGCAGATGTACTCGATCAGCAGCGGCGGTTCATCGGTGATCACGCTGCGCTTCAATCTCGGGCTCAAGCTGGACATCGCGGAGCAAACAGTGCAGGCGGCCATGAACGCGGCGTCAAACCTTCTGCCGCAGGATCTTCCAAACCCGCCCATCTATAACAAGGTCAATCCTGCGGACGCGCCAATCATCACCTTCGCGGTGACATCGCACACGTTGCCGCTGATCAAGGTGCAGGACATCGCCGACACGCGCCTCGCGCCGAAGCTCTCGCAGATCAGCGGCGTCGGCCTCGTCTCACTCAGCGGCGGCATGCGGCCGGCGGTGCGCATTCGCGCAAACCCCGTGGCGCTCGCCGCGCGCGGCCTCAGCACCGAGGATTTGCGTCAGGCAATCGCCGCCGGAAACGTGAACCAGCCGAAGGGCAGCTTCGACAGTGCCACGCGCAGCAGCACCTTGGATGCAAACGACCAGCTCATCTCCGCCGAGGATTATCGGAAGCTCGTCATCACCTGGAAAAATGGCGCCGCAGTGCGTGTGGGCGATGTCGCGGATGTCGTGGATGATGCCGAGAACATGCGGCTGGCGGCGTGGGCGGATGCGCAGCCTGCCGTCGTGGTGAACGTGCAGCGCCAGCCGGGCGCAAACGTCATCGAGGTCGCGGACCGCATCAAGGAACTGCTGCCAAAGCTGCGTGAGTCCTTGCCGCCGGCGGTGGACATCATCCCCCTCACAGATCGCACGACGACCATCCGCGCTTCGGTGCATGACGTGCAAAAGGAGCTGCTGCTGGCCGTCGTGCTGGTCGTGGCGGTCATCTTCGTCTTCCTGCGCAGCTTCCGCGCCACGATCATCCCGGCGGTGGCGGTGCCGCTTTCGCTGGTGGGCACGTTCGGCGTGATGTGGTTCTGCGGCTTCTCCCTGAACAATCTCACGCTCATGGCGCTGACCATCGCCACGGGCTTCGTGGTCGATGACGCCATCGTCATGATCGAGAACATCATGCGCTACATCGAGAAGGGCGAGCCGCCGATGCAGGCTGCGCTCAAAGGCGCGCGGCAGATCGGCTTCACCATCATCTCGCTCACCATCTCGCTCATCGCCGTGCTCATCCCGCTTCTGTTCATGCAGGATGTGGTGGGACGGCTGTTCCGCGAGTTCGCCATCACGCTGGCCATCGCCATCGTCATCTCAGCCGTCGTCTCGCTGACGCTCACGCCGATGATGTGCGCGCGGCTGCTGAGCCACGGCAAGGAAGGCCCGGTCGCCAGGGCCGTGGCGCGCATGTTTGACGCTGTGATCGCGCTTTACGGACGGATGCTGCGCGTGGTCTTGAATCACCAGGCCTCCACGATGCTCGTCTTCATCGCCACGCTCGCAGCGACGGTGATTCTTTATCAGGACGTCGCGAAGGGGTTCTTCCCCTCGCAGGACACCGGCATCATCCAGGGCATTGTCGAAGCGCCGCAGAATATCTCCTTTGCAGCGATGGGCCGGCGCCAGCAGGAGCTGTCGAGGCTCGTCCTTGGCGATTCCGCCGTGACGAGTGTCTCCGCGTTTATCGGCGTCGATGGCGTCAACACCACGCCGAACAGCAGCCGCATGTTGATCAATCTCAAACCGCGTCACCAGCGGGATGCGAGCGCCGCGCAGGTCGTGCGCCGTCTGCAGGACCGCGCCAAGGATGTGCCCGGCGCGAAGCTGTATTTGCAACCCGTTCAGGACCTCACCATCGAGGATCGGGTCAGCCGCACGCAGTATCAGTTCACCCTGCAGTCGCCTGACATGAACGCGCTGAAAACGTGGACGCCGAGGCTGGTGGAGCGCCTGCATGCTTCGTCGCTGCTCGCCGATGTCGCCGATGATCTGCTCGACAAAGGCCTGCAGGCGCGCGTCGTGATCGATCGTGAATCCGCAGGCCGGCTCGGCGTCACCGCCGCCGCCATTGATGCCGCGTTGTACAATGCCTTCGGCCAGCGGCTCATCTCCACCATCTTCACGCAGAGCGGCCAGTTCCGCGTGGTGCTCGAGCACGGCACGGAATTCCAAAAGGGCCTTGCCTCGTTCGATCAAGTGCGCGTGCCGGGAGCCGGAGGGCAACAGGTTTTGCTGAGCAACATAGCGACCATCGTCGAGGAGCCCGCCTCGCTCGCGATCGCGCATCAAGATCAGTTTCCCGTCGTCACGGTCAGCTTCAATCTCACTCCCGGCACCTCGCTCGGCGAAGCCGTCGCGGAGATCAACCGGATCAAGCAGGAGCTGGGCCTGCCGGACAGCATCGAGACCGGCTTCGAGGGCACCGCTCTCGCCTTTGAGAATGCGCTGGGAAACCAGCTCCTGCTCATCCTCGCCGCCGTCGTGGTGATGTATCTCGTGCTCGGCATCTTGTATGAGAGCTTCATTCATCCGATCACCATTCTCTCCACGCTGCCGTCCGCCGCAGTCGGTGCCTTGCTCGCGCTGAAGATCACCAACACGGAACTCGGTGTCATGGCCATCATCGGCATCGTGCTTCTGATCGGCATCGTGAAAAAGAACGCCATCATGATGATCGACTTCGCGCTGGAGGCCGAACGCGAGCACGGCGCGACGCCGCGCGATGCCATCTACCAAGCCTGCCTCCTGCGTTTCCGCCCGATCCTGATGACAACCCTCGCGGCCTTGCTTGGCGCGCTGCCGCTGATGATCGGCAGCGGCGAGGGCTCCGAGCTGCGCCATCCGCTCGGCCTCACGATGGTCGGCGGTCTGCTCCTGAGCCAGTTGCTCACGCTGTTCACCACGCCGGTCATCTATCTGATGTTTGACAGCTTGGTGCCTGCTGATCGGTCGCAGGCAGGGAAGCCATTCGTGGGCGAGGATGGATTTGAAGCTGGAAAGGGTATGACCATCTGATATATACCAGCCCATGAGCGCACGTGCCAAAGTATTCATGAATGGGCGCAGCCAAGCTATCCGGTTGCCAAAGAATTTTCGCGTGATTGGGAGCGAAGTGATCTTGAAGCGGGTGCCCGAGGGCATCCTCATTGCCGAACGCGATCCTTGGGATGTATGCGAGGAAGCATGTCGAGGCATGTCGGAATCCTTTTTCAAGGTGATGGAGAACCGGCACAAAAACCTCAAGCCGCTGGAGAAGCGGGCGAGGTTTGACGACGCATGATCTACCTGCTCGACAGTGACACCGCGATCTTGATGATGCGTGGCATTCATATCGTGAAGCCGAAGTCTGCCCGGCAGATGGTGCTTCAGGAAATGGGGCGGCGTATCATCACTCATTGTAGGGCCCAGTCAGGCAAGGGGAATGTGGTTGGTCTTTCGGCCATCACCGTCGCCGAGCTTGAATACGGCGCCTCCGGAGCTGACGACCCAGGGGCTGAACGTTCCCGGATGAAGGGTGCGCTCCATGCATTCATGACCTTTGATTTTGACGCCGATCTTAGTCCACGACAGTACGGAGAGGTTCGTTTCACGTTGGAGACGGCGGGCCAAACCATTGGTCCCAACGATCTGCTCATTGCCGCCCATGCCTTGACCCTTGGTGCGGTGCTCGTCACGAACAACACCCGTGAGTTCAAGCGAGTGACCGGCCTGAAGTGCGAGAACTGGACCATTGCCTGAGGTCGCCATGTCCTTCGCCGACACCTTCATCGACCGCCCCGTCGCGACGACTCTCGCGACGCTGGCCATCGCGTTGTCGGGTGTGCTGGCTTATCAGCATCTGCCGGTGTCGCCTTTGCCGCAGGTGGATTTTCCCAGTATTTCGGTGTCGGCGTCGTTGCCGGGCGCGAGTCCTGAGACGATGGCGGCCACGGTGGCGACGCCACTGGAGCGCACCCTCGGCCGCATCGCTGGGGTGACGGAGATGACCTCGTATTCGTCGATGGGGAGCACGCGCATCGGGTTGCAGTTTGAGATGAGCCGCTCGGTGGACTCGGCTGCCGCAGATGTGCAGGCGGCGATCAATGCGGCGCGCAATCTTTTGCCCACCGGGATGCCGAGCAATCCCAGCTACCGCAAATCAAACTCGGCGGACTCGCCGGTCATCATCCTCGCGCTGACTTCTGACGTCGCCACGCCAGGGCAGATGTATGACGTGGCCTCGACGGTGATCGGCCAGAAGATCTCGCAGATCGACGGTGTGGGCAACGTGAGCGTCGGAGGCAGCTCCCTGCCGGCGGTGCGGGCGACGATTGACATGCCGGCGCTCACGCGCGCTGGTTTGACGATGGAAGATGTGCGCAACGCGATCTCCGCATCGAATGTGAACCGGCCGAAGGGCGTCATCGAAAATGCCGAGCTGAGGTGGCAGGTGCTCGCCAGCGACCAGCTCTCAAAGGCTGACGAATACAAGGATGTGATCGTGAGCTACAAGAACGGAGCCGCGATCCGTCTGGCCGATCTGGGCGAGGTGAAGGACTCCGTGCAGGACACCTTTAACTACGGCAGCACCAACGGGAAGGCCTCCGTCGTGTTCGTCGTGTTCCGGCAATCGGGCGCAAACATCATTGAGGTGGTGGACAAGGTGAAGGCGATGCTGCCCCAGCTTCGCGCGCTCGTGCCGCCTGCCATGGATCTTCAGATCACCATGGAGCGCACGTGGACGATTCGCGCCTCCATCGCCGAAGTTCAGAAATCCCTGCTCATCGCCACGGGACTGGTGGTGATGGTGGTGTTCGCGTTCCTCCGGCGGTTTCGCGCGACGTTGATTCCGGGCGTGGCCGTGCCGGTGTCGATTCTGGGGACGTTCGGCGTCATGTATCTGTGCGGCTACAGCCTGAACAATCTCTCACTCATGGCTCTGACCATCAGCACAGGCTTCGTGGTCGATGACGCGGTGGTCGTGCTGGAGAACATCACGCGGCATGTGGAGAATGGCGTGCCGGTGAGAGAGGCCGCGCGGCGCGGCACGCGGGAGGTGACGTTCACCGTGATTTCCATGAGCATCTCATTGATCGCGGTGTTCATCCCGATCCTGCTCATGGGCGGCATGATGGGCTTGCTGTTCCGCGAGTTCGCCGTCGTGCTGTCCGTCGCCATCGCGGTGTCGTTGCTCGTTTCATTGACCGCCACGCCGATGATGTGCGCGCGGCTCCTCGGCGGCAGCAAGGACGAACGTCCGCCTGGTTTCTTCGCGCGGTGGTCGGACAAGGCGTTTCATTGGCTGCAATCCTTCTATGCCGACACGCTGCACATCGCGCTACGCCATCGCTGGCTCACGCTCGTCGCGCTGGTGGGCGTCATCGCCCTGAACATCTACCTTTACGCGACGCTGCCGAAGGGCTTCTTCCCAGCGCAGGATACCGGACTGCTCATCGGCGGCATCAGCGCGGACCAGAACATCTCGTTCCAGGCGATGCGCGAGAAGCTCATCCAGGTGGCGGAGATCGTGCAGGACGATCCCGCCGTGGTCACCGTGAATGCGAGCACCGGCTCCGGCACGCACATGGGCGGGCCGAAGAATGGCGGATCTGTCTTTGTTTATTTGAAGCCGCCCAATGAACGCGATCCGCTCGATGTCGTGCAGGCGCGCTTCCGTACGAAGCTGGCGAAAGTCCCGGGTGCCAGCCTTTACCTCATGCCGGCGCAGGATCTGCGCATGGGCGGTCGCTCCAGCCGCTCGATGTATCAATACACACTTCAGGCCAGCGATCTCACCGTACTCCGGGAATGGGAGCCACGTGTGAAGACCGCGCTGCTCGGCCTCAAGGAGCTAACGGACGTGAACAGCGACTTCGAGGACAAGGGCAGCATCACCAAGCTGATCGTCGATCGCGAAGCGTGCGCACGAGCCGGCGTCACGATGCAATCCATCGACGCCGCGCTGTACAGCTCCTTCGGCCAGCGCATGGTCTCCACCATTTACGCTCCCTTGAACCAATACCGCGTCATCCTCGAAGCCTCGGAGGCCGATGATCCCGGCGCATTCGAGCACGTCATGGTGCGCAGCACATCGGGCGGGCTCGTCCCTCTGAACCAGCTCTCTCGATGGGAGGCAAAGCCGGCTCCGTTGTCGGTGAGTCATCAAGGGCAGTTCGCCGCGCTCACCTATTCGTTCAACGTCGCGCCCGGCACGGCGTTCGCGGATGCAACCGAAGCGGTGACCGCCGCGGTGAACCGGCTCGGCATGCCCGAAGAAGTCCAGCGCAGCTTCGCAGGCACCGCGGGTGCCTTCCAGGCGTCGATGGACTCGATGCCCACTCTCATCATCGTCGCGCTGCTCGTCATCTATCTCACGCTCGGCATGTTGTATGAGAGCTTCCTGCATCCCATCACCATCTTATCGACCATCTTCTCCGCCGGCGCCGGTGCGTTGCTTGCCCTGTCCGCGTGCGGCATGGAACTCGGCGTCATGGGCATCATCGGCATCTTCCTGCTCATCGGCATCGTGAAAAAGAACGCGATCATGATGATCGACTTCGCGCTGCAGACCGAACGTGAGAACGGACTGTCGTCACACGAGGCCATCTTCCAGGCATGCCAGCTTCGGCTGCGGCCCATCTTGATGACGACCTTCGCCGCGCTGCTCGGCGCGCTGCCGTTGGCGCTCGGATCCGGTGTGGGTTCCGAGTTGCGCAGGCCGCTCGGCGTCGCCGTCGTCGGCGGTCTCATCGTCAGCCAGGCGCTCACGCTTTACACCACGCCGGTCGTTTACCTTCTGCTCGACGGCATGAGGATGCGGTTCCTCAGATGGTGGAAGAGGCCGGCGACAGCAGCCACCGAGCCTCTCGCAGCAGGTGTCGCCTGAGCCGGAAATTGAACAGTGCCGGCCCCTCCCGTCGGGTTACCCTCAACGCATGAGCGCCGCAGCCCCCGTCGCACCATGCCTGGAGAAGCCGCTCAAGACGCAAGCCCCCGCCGTGAAGCCCCAGACCGCAGACGAGCCGGTGAAGCCTTGGATCACCGCCGAGAAGCTGGTGGAGATCGGCTCAAAGCAGCGATTGATGTCGTGGGAGGAAAAGAAGGCCCAGATCAACCGCAGCCTTGGACGCCCGTTGGATTCCGAATAGTTGCTGCCCATCGACATCGTTCCTGTGCATCCCGAGGGCCGCATGCTGGAGATTTTGCGCGAGGTGCTCCATCTCACATGATGCGCTTTTGCCGCGTCGCTGAGCGTGATGAGCAGTTTACGAGCGGCGCGGCCGATGCACCGTAGCCACCCATGACATGCCGCATCCTGCCACTGTTTCTTGCCTCGCTTGCGGGCTGTAATTTTGTGCCGCCGCATCAGGCGCCGCAGATGGATGTGCCTGCGCGATTTAAAGAAAGTGCTGGTTGGAAAGTCGCCAGACCTGCCGATGACCAGCCGCGTGGCGAGTGGTGGGGCATCTTCCATGACAGCGAGCTGAACGCGATCATGCAGCGCATCGAGGTTTCGAATCAATCCCTGCAAGCCGCCGCCGCGCGCGCGGAGCAGACGGCGGCTCTGCTCAAAGCCGCAAAGCTCGCCTTTCTGCCGACGGTGGGCGTGGACAGCTCGTTTACGCGCAGCAAAAGCGGGGCAGGGGGCGGCTCGTCCAACATCAATGCTCTCACCAGTGGCGGTGGCGGAGCGGGCGCGCGGAACATCTACTCCGTCAGCGGCAGTGTGAACTGGGAGCTGGACCTGTGGGGCCGTCTGCGTCACGGCGCGAAGGCCGCCGTCGCGGACGCACAGGCCGCCGATGCGGACGTGGAATCTTTAAAGCTCAGCCTCCAAGCGCAAGCCGCCCAGGCCTACTTCTCGCTCCGCGCGGCCGAGGCGCAGCGTCGGCTGCTCGAGCGGGAGGTGGCGAACTACGAGAAGTCGCTCGGCCTCACCCGGAATCGCGAGAAGCAAGGCGTGGCCACGAAAGCTGACATCGCGCAGGCGCAGACACAGCTTGCGACGACTCGCGCGGCATTGATCGAAACTGGCGTGCAGCGTGCAACTTTCGAGCACGCGCTTGCCGCGCTCACGGGAAGAGCGCCAGCCGCCTTTGACCTCAAGCGTGGAGATCTCACCTCACGCATCCCATCCCTGCCTTCCGGCACGTCTTCCTCGGTGCTCCAGCGTCGTCCTGACATTGCCGCTGCGGAGCGACGTGTCGCCGCAGCGAACGAGCGCCTCGGGGCCGCGCGTGCCGCTTTCTTCCCAAGCCTCAGCCTCAGCGCTGATACCGGCTGGCGCGGCCTCACAGACATCTTCACGAAGTCGAACAACTTCTGGTCCCTCGGCGCGGATGTTGCCGAATCGATCCTCGACAGCGGCAAGCGCATCGCCGCCAGGGAGCAGGCAATGGCGATGTGGAAGGAAACCGTCGCAGAATACCGACAGACGGCGCTCACCGCGTTTCGAGAAACCGAGGACCAGCTCTCGACGCTCCGCATCCTGGCGGAGGTAACTGTCGCGCAGGACGAGGCCATCCGGGCCGCGCGCGAGAACGAGCGCATCGCCAAGAACCAATACGAGGCCGGGACGCTGAGCTACCTGAACGTCTCCATCGCGCAGGCAGCCGCGCTGGCGGCGGAACGTAATGCCATCGATCTGCGTGCGCGCCGTCTCGCGGCGACAGTTGCGCTGGTGACTGCCATGGGCGGTGGATGGTGATGCGCCGGCATCACCCCGTTCACTTCGGAGCCAGCAGCTTCTTGATTGCTGCGGCAGCCGCTTCCGCAGAATCCGCGCTGTGACCGGACTGCACCCAGACGATTTTTCCGTCGGGCCCGATGATGACGGTGTGCGGGATGCCATCGACGCCAAATTGACGCGCCACATTTTGCGCGGCGTCCATCGCCACGATGACATTTAATTTTCGCGCCTCAAGAAAGCGCCTCACCACCTCGCCGCCCTCTCCTTGGTTCACGCTGATCAGCCTCACTCGTGCAGCCGGGAAGGCGGACGCCGTCTCGATCATTGCGGGCAGCGATTTCACGCACGGACCGCACCACGTGGCCCAGAAGTCGAGCACGATCACCTTGTCGCGCTCGTGTGCGAGATCGAATTCACCTCCGCCGAGCAAAGGCAGCTTGAATGCCGGTGCCTCCTTTCCCAGCAGCGGTGAGCCACTGCCGCCCGCCTCCGGCAGCACGGGCTCGGGCGCGGACTCCCAGCGCCAGGCATCGAGAGCGGGCGGGGCGATGAAGCGCTTATGACTGCTGATGCCGGTGACGTTCGTCAGCGGAATCCTGCACGCACCGATGAGCGGATGCGTGCCGACGAGCACTCCGTCCCGGATGGCCTCAAACCGAACGCCAATTTCACCGCCGGAGTTCAACGTGACAAAGGTGAAAGGCCGGTCGTTCGCATTCGGCGTGACACTTCGATCCGTTGGAATCGCCCCGCCATGATCCATCGGTGAGATGATCGCCGCCAGCCGGTTGAGCGGGATGCGCAACGTCTCCAGTCCCGTCCGGAAGATCACATGCCCCGCAGTCACCGCCTCGATCTCGCCACGCAGAAGATCGCGGTTGGCCGCCACGATCACATGCCTCGGCGGCGCCTCCTTCCGAAAGCGCGGAATGCACAGCGTCTCCGCCATGGCCGCCGCAGGGATCCCCCCGCCCGGACTCGCCTGCGACGGGCTGGTCTGCGCGGAAAAATCCCAGACGCGGACCGGGTTTGCGTCATCGAGTTTGGCCAGGGCACGTCCGTTTGCACCGCCGGGTATGACGATGAGGCGGCGGGGCGCGTTTCCTTCGATGATGAGCCCGCTGCCATTTCGTCTGTGCCGCGGGATGGGAATGAGAAAGCGTTTCGAGTTTCCCACCCATAGCGCGAGCTGATCTTCCTCGATCTGCATCCGCACGGCCAGCGGCTGCGACATATCGACCAGCGTGTCGCCGATCACTCGGTTGCCACCCTCTCCGCCATCCGACAGCACGCGCACTTTGTTTTGGTAACAGTCCATCCGCACCAAGGTCCCCGATTCCGCGATCGGGCCGTTGCAGAACAATCTCATGCAAAGGTCGTAGGAGCTGTCGACCTGCTGCCACTTGAAGCTGATGTCACGGGCTCTCATCGCCTGCGGGTGGCAGATGCTTCCGCTGCCGATGATTGATGCTTCCGTCGCGACCATCGTCACAGCTCCGGACTTCTTGTCGTCCGGGAGCCAGCCTGATTCTTTGAAGCCAGCGATGTTCACCCGGTCCGGCGGAAATTGAATCGCGCGCACGTGGTCCGCCAAGAGCGTGAAGGGCGCGCCGAAATCCCACGCCGCCTCGACCGCCGTGCGGCTCATGCCTGTCAGCTCGCCTGACCACATTTCGCCGCTCGTGAGATAAAACACGGCGGCACCAGGGCTCGCGCCCGTGACGGGCCGCGTGATCGAGTGCCCGACACCTATCGAGATCGGAACGGCCGATCTCGCGCCGTCCAGTTTCCAGTGCAGAACGCCCGCGCCTTCTGAAACGGAGCCGTGCAGGGTGACGTCGCCGCTTGTGAAGGTTTCACCACCGCGTGCGAACTCCTTTTCATGTGGGTTGTGACGGAAGACCATTTGGTGCAGCGCACTCATCGCGAACTTCATCTCGCCGCCCGTCAGCCGGGATTCAAAAACGCCCGCGCCGTCTGCGATCCGCACCAGCTTCCCATCGAGATGCGTGCCGTCGGCAAACCAAGCTGACACCGGCTCCGTGCTCGACGCCACAGATCGCTCCGATGCAAAGCGGATGCGGAACACTTGCGCGAGCGGCACCTGCTTCGTCGCACCACTTGCATCGCGCAGGGTGATGAGGGTGCCGTCGGCGCCGGTCACGCTTCCTTGAATTGAGGTTGCGTCCGTCAGCAGGACGCTGGGGGCGTCGCCCTCGTTCGTGCGCGGCATCAGGCCATCCCATGAGTTCAGGCCGAGGAAGGTGATGGAAAAATTTGGGACTGTGTTATCGATGCGGACTCCGGGTGAAGATCCGCCTGCGACCGCGCCCACCGGGCCGTGATTTGTCTCGCCAAGGCACACGCCCTTCGATGTGAAAAGCGCGCTGCGTCCAGTGCGCTGGTTCCAATAGAGATGCAGCTTCACCGCGTCATCCACGGCATCGAGGTTTTTCAAAAGGAAGAACACACGCCCTTGCAGGATGATATCGCCACCCTTCACCTCCACCGTGACCTTCGCCCCATTTGCGCCCGTGAGAGTCACTCTCCCCTGAGGCTTCGGCCGCGTGCGTAGATTCAGCGTGATGTCACAACGCTCCGGCAGATTGATGCGGTGATTCTCCCCGTCGTCGTTTTCTTTTGTGTGTCCTGAAGCGCGCGGGTTCGGCGCCGTGATGGCTGCGGTCGGAATCGTATCATCGGTGATCCGTTGCACGCTGAGAACCTCCGCCAACGGCACGACGAAATCGTCGAAGGTGCCGTTGCGTACCGTCAGGCGGTCGTCGCGCAGTGCCGCCAGATTCCCGGCCACCGCCGTGCCATCTGCCAGCGAGACGAGGAAGGGCTCCTTTGCCGCGCCTGATGCGCTTGCAGTCTTCACTTCACTGAGCGTGGCGGGGTCTAGCACGAGAGGTTGAGCGAAGAGCGGAGACACGAATGTCAGGTCACCCGGCGTCGCTCTTGAGATCCGGCCATGCAAAACAGTGCCGTCCTTCAACACCAACTGGTGAGGCGCGTCGTCAGCGCCGTATGCGCCGCCCGCGAGACACGCGAGAAACGTCGCAAACCTTTTTGCGGCAGGCAGACGAGCGGCGCGCGTCTGCCGCACACATTCATCTCGGTTGCCTCCTTTCATGGCATCGCGCCTGCGGCGTCAGGGTTTTGCGAGGAGGTCCCTCACCACGTTCGCAGCCTCGATCTCGTCTTCAGGTGAGTAGCCGGACTTCACCCATGCCACCTTCCCGTCGGGTCCGATGATGACGGTGTGCGGGATGCCATCCACGCCGAACTGCCGTGCGACGCTGGTGTTGCCATCCATCGCGACCGTAAGCTTCAAATTTCGCGCGTCCAGGAAGCGTCTCACCACCTCGCCGCCCTCGCCTTGGTTTGCGCCGATGAGTTTCACCTTGTCACTGGGAAATGCCGACAACACCTCGATCAAGGCGGGCAAGGACTTCACGCATGGACCACACCACGTGGCCCAGAAATCCAGCACGACAACCCGGCCTTTCTCCTGCGCGAGATCGAACTCTCCTCCGCCGAGCAGAGGCAGCTTGAAAAGCGGCGCGGGCTTGCCGAGCAGCGGCGAATTTTCGCCACCTGACTCGGGCAGCACCGGCTCCGGCGCATGCACCAGCCGCCAGTCGCCGAGCGAGCGCATGATCGCGGTGGGCTCCGGTGAGGATGTGCGCATGACATACACCTGCGCCATGGGCACGTGGCACGTTCCGTAGATGGGATGATGTCCGAGCAAGGACTCCGGCTCAAATTTGTCAACCGCCAGCCCCAGGCGCGCGCCGCTCGTGAGGAGGAGCCAGTGCGTGGGAGAGCCGAGGCTGCCGCCGATATCTGCAGCCAGCACGCCATCGAGCCTGGCCTGATTCTCCGGCGTGTTTGTCATCGTCAGCGCCCGCGCCAACGGCTGCCACGCTGCGGACGCGCCGGTCGGAAACGGCACTCCCTTCGCCGCGAGGATTTCCTGCGCCACAGCGCCGTCCGGGAATGCGTCCACCTTCAGCCAGCGGCTCTTTTGCACCAGTCCGGCGGGGATCTCCAGCGCGCGCTCGATGACGACCGCGTCGTCCTTGTCGATGCGATGCCGAAGGCCGAACAGCGCGCAGACTTGCTCCAAGGCCTCGCCAACGGTCTGGCCGCCGAACTGAAAGTCAAAGGTGCGCGTGTCTTCCTTCGCCGGCTTCTTGATCTTCAGTCCCGGCGCCTCGCGCTCGATGTTTCCGATGAGGCTGCTGAATGATCCGCTGCCGTAGCGCGTTCTGCGGGCGATCTTTTGGTCGAGTGATTTTTGCGTGGAGCTGGGCGCTGCGGCAGGCACAGTGTCCTCCGCAGGCTTCTTCAGCCAGATCGCGGCCTTCACCCGGTCACGCGGCACGCGCAGCTCCTCAAGGCCGGAGCGGAAAAGAAAATGCGTCGTGGTGGCCGACACGATCTCGCCTCGCAGCACGTCGCCGTTGGCCGCGATGATCGCGTGGCGCGCGGGATCATCTCTGCGGAAGCGCGGTACCATCAGCGCCTGCGTCTTGGTCTCCGCGTTCACATCCGGCAGCCACGTCACGCCCGGGACGGAGTGCGCGGTGAAGTTTGTGAGTGAGACGCCGCTCACCGTGTTCCCCCAAAGGCCTGAGGGCTCGATCACGAGGCCTGATCCGAGCCGCTTAGCGGAAGGCACCTGATATGTCTGCACGACCACGCCGTTCAGGCTCAGGTCCACTGTCTTTTCCTTCACAACCAGCCGCACCGCCACTGGCTTGCCGGACTGGGTGCCCGTTCGCGCTTGATCGAGCAGTTGGTCATCACCGGCCTCCACGCCTGAGTAAACGTGGCTGCCCCAATGCGAGATCATCACGTTCGTGGACTTCTCGGCATCCAGTCCCGCGCAGAAAAGCCGCAGCCTCACCGTGCTCATCCCGCCGTATGCGAGGGAGAATTTGACCTCGCTGCTCTGCAGCGCGGCGACGTGGCCGATGGACGCGCCGGGCTCGAGGCTCAGGGAGTCGGCATCGCGCCGCACCTCATTCTTGCCGCCCTTGATCACCTGCCACCCCGGATCGGTGAAGCCGGTGAGGTCGATCTGCGATGACGCGCCGAACTGAACCGCGTCCAACGAGCCGGCTGGCAATTTTTTCCCATCCATGATCTCCGAATTCATCTCCACGCCACTGCGGTCGATGGATCGCAGGGCGCCCGGCAAAATGTCGCCGCCGCTGGTGAAGAAGAGCGCGGAAGCCGTCGCCAGCTTTGAGCCCGCAGGGAAGGCGCGCGTGATCTCATAAGCATCCCCGTCCTTCAGCGAGGCCGGCTTCACACCGCCGATGGGCAGCCACTTCGGCCGGCCAGTGCCGTCGGCGACGAGCGCGCCATGCAGCGCTGCCGATGCGAATGCGATGCGGTCTTTGTCAACGATCCGCAGCTCCGCCGGCCGGCCCTCGGACGACGGCGCCTCAAGGAAGATCTGCCGGAGGCCGTCGAGCCCTGACTTCACTGGCACATCAGCAAACGACGTGCGCACGGCGATGGACCCGCCCTGGATCGAGTCGATCTTCCCGCCGATGCGCGTGCCATCGGCATAGCTCAGCACCGCCTCCTGGAGCACGGTCTTCGGGTCGGCCCCGGAAAAAAACAGCGCGTCAACATCCGCGAGCTTCATGTCCTGCTCGGTCGTCTGCCCTTGGAGCTTCACGCGCAGCACTTCCTGTTCGAGCCGCAGCACCTCGCCGGCGACGATGTCACCGTTCGCCAGCTCGATGCGTGGCTGCTTCACATCCACTTTCGGCGGCGGCTTGCCGTCCCATTTGCGCACGCGCAGAAATTCCAGCGCGAGATCGCGGCCCTTGTTGAACACATCGATACCGGCCGTGGCCTGTGCCGTCGGGTCGGGCGGCTGCCACTCGGCAAGCAGCTCACCGGAACTCGCGAAGATCGCGCAAGTCCGCGCCTGGGTGTCCCAGCACACCCGCAACGCGATCACTCGCTCGTCGTCGGCAATCTTGCGGATAAACTTGAAATCATCCGCCCGGCACACGACGAGCTGATCATCCCACGTCTCGATGCTTAACTGCCGCACGACCGAGCCTGTGCTCGCGAGACCTAGCCGAAAATCCGGACGCCGCGTGGAGCGCACGCGAAACTCCGCGTCGATCATCTCCGGCAGGTTCGTCTTCAGCGTCGCGCTGCGATTCCAATAAGGCAGCTCGAGAGCGCCGCCCGTCCCGCCGGTCAACATCGGCAACGATGACGCAATGCCCGGCCCGGGTGAAGGCCGGCCCGCGCCCGAGTCCGTGAGCATCGACCATCCGGAGTCCCCGGCCGGACCGGAGGCGATGAGTTCGCCGCCGCGAAGCCGTCGCATCGAGAGTATCTCCGCGCGCTTCAACACCGCGTCGCCATGCCGAGCGCTGCGCAGCGTGAGCGTCGTGTCCGTCATCGCGATCAAGTCTCCGCTCAGATAGCTGCCATCACGAAACACGAAGCCGAACGCGCCCTTTACCTCCACGGCCTCGAAGGGTTGATCGATCCTCCGCAGTGCCTGCCACCGCAGTTCGAGGGGCTCGGCAAAGAGTGACGTCTTCCAGCGCAAGGCGTCACCATTCCCATCGACGATTTCGCCGTCCATGGACTCCCCATTGTTCCAGCGCAGCCGCGCCGGCCGGGGCGGCGCATTTTCCTTCGGCCCGGCCTCCGCAGGCTTTTTTCCGCCGAGCAACGCGCGCAAGCCAGAGACGGCGTCGTCTGCGCGAACGTCAGCGCAGAGCAGCGCCAGGCAGACATAGGTCAAGTGCGCCGCATGAGATCCGTGCGCGCCGTCCAGCCATCTTTGTGTCCGCATTTTCATTGGCGCGCTCCCGTCCGGTTGCGGAGTTCCATTTTCAGGAAAGCCTCCAGCTCCTTCGCCCCCGGCAGGAGCATCTCGCCTCCCTGCGTGACTTTGCCCTTCAATGTTTTCATCGCTCGTAGATCGGCAGAAACCGGTAGTTCAGCGCCAGCCCCAGCAGTGACATGCCGGTGCCATACGCCCCGCCCGAGAATGCGCCGGTGTCGTTTTGCATCTCATGAAGCTCGCGCACTTTCGCCGCGTTCCATTTCTGCCACGCAGCGTAGTCGCCCTGGTAAAGCGCCTGCGCCATATAGTAGCGGAAGTACTCGGCATAGCTGCCGCTCTCGCGGTGTTCGAGGCTGTCCAGCAGGCGCTTGAGGCTGGCTTTGTATTGCTCGGTTTCCTTCGTCTTCGTGACCGCGCCGACGAGCGCTGAAATCGCTGTGAGATTCATCGAGCCGCCCATGCCGCCGAAGCCGCCGCTGTATGCCACGCTGCCGTCCTTGCCCGTGCTGCGGCGCATGTAATCCATCGCGCCATCGATCATTTCGTCCGCCACATCCATCCCGGCATTGCGCGCGGCCAAAAGACCCATCAGCATCGCGCCGCACACGGACGTGTCCGCATCTGTCGCATCCGGGGAGTAACGCCACGCTTTCCATTTGTTTTTTTTCTGCGACGTGGCCGCGCACCCGACTGCCAGCTCGACTGCCTGACCGATCGTGCGCACGGCCTTGCCACCCTCCCACAGCAGCGATTCATCCACCACGCCGTACGCCTCCGAGAGCGCCAGCAGCGCAAAGCCGTGGTGGTACATGCTGTTCGGCAGATAGCCCGTGGTCGCGTCCTGTTTCGTGATGATCGCGCGGATGGCGCGGCGGATCGTCCGCGCATAGCGGCCGTAGTTCGGGTCTTCCCCGCTCGCGAGAAAAGCCATCATGCAGATGCCATCCACGCCGCAGCCTTCGTTGCCACCTTTCCAGCTTCCGTCATCCGCCTGGGCGGAAACGAGCCATGCAAGGCCGCGCTCGTAGATCGTGTCCACTTCCGGCGGGATCTGGCCGCCGAAGCGCAACGCGGGATCCTGTGCTGGCGCTGCGGAGGCGAGGAAGATAACGCCGAGGATGCGAAGCGTGTGGGTCATGCTCATTTCGCGCGTTCCTTCCGGCTCTTGTGGTTTTGCTCGATGTTCTCCCAGTAGTTCATCGCGCTGGCGAGATCCTCTCCCGACCATCGCTCCCACTGCTTCTTTGACAGAAGGGCCTTCATTTCCTTTTCCGGCAAGCCCGCCACGGGCAGCAGAACGCTGTAGGGCTGCAGGTACCACGGGGATGCGCTCGAAAAGTAGCCTTCGATGTCATCCATGTATTCTTTGATGACCTTCGTCAGCATCGGCTCCAGCTGTGTGCACTGCACCGGGGTCAGCCCGATTCTCCGGTCAAACTCAGCCAGCACCGCCGCCGCAATGGCATTCCATCGATAATCTTTCCGTGTGTCGATCTCCTTTTCCCACGCCTTCCGCTGCGCTTCGTCCAGCGCGGCGGCCACCGTCTTCTTCCACATTGTCTGCGAGGTGACCGTGCTGTTGTCGTTCCGCTCATAGTAGTAGCCCTCCATCCCTGCCAGCCTCTGTTTGATGTTGGCTGGTGTCGCGCCTTGGGTAGTCGAGCGCAGGCTGCGTTCCGTGTTTGACTTCCAAGTGCCGAGCGTGCGCTCCACCGCGCCGCGCGCCGCAGTGCCGAGGCGCGCGGAGACCTCCAAGGGCAATGCGGCCACGCGCGTGGCGTCCTCGGCCTCCAACATCATGATTTCCAGCAGCCTCTTCCGTTCCGCCTCCGCTTTCTTCACCAAGTGGTCGGATAGCTGGATCTCCACTTCCTCCGGCTCCGGGCTGCGCTGCGGTTCCTTCGATGGCGCGCTGACCAAAGGCTGAAAGGCAATCCGTCTTTGGCGGTCGCCGGCCGCAGTGCCCGTCCTGCAAGTCTCGCGCCAACGTGCGAGCTGGACAGGATCCAGGATCACTTTCAACTCCTGGTCCGTCGCTGAAAGTCCGGCCGAGAAAAATCTCTCCAATCCCATGTCAAAGCCGTTGTTATAACGACTGGCTGGGGAGAGCTCCCCCGCAGTGTTCATCAGCCGTTCCGCGATCGGCAGGAGTTTCTCGCGCTGGGTGGCGGTGAAGGCGGTTTTTTTGTCGAGCTCCGAAATCATGAGGTGGCCCAATGCTCGCTCGCGCCGCGCCTTGCGCTCTTCCTTGGCCGCTGCCAGTCGCTGATTTTCCTCCGGGGTCAGCAGATTCTGCAGCGCAGTCTTGAACAGAGGATCATTCTGCGGGAGGTCGCTTTCCTGGATCTGCACGTAGAAACGCCCTTGCTTGAGGATCTGCTCCCGGTATGCCGGATCCACCTGATCAAGCTGCGTCTTCGCCGTGCGGATGTATGCCTTCTCCACGCGCTCCAGCGCGGACTGCTTCGCCGGCTCCAGCGACTTCGCTCTTTCCTCCGGGAGCCCGAGCGCGAGGATCACGCTGTCCGCCTCAAGGTCGGCGCCGGCTTTCCATTGGACGGTCATCTGATCGATGGCGCCCTTCAGGAGGTTGGGGATCTCCTTGTCGAATTTTGCCTTCTCCTCAGCCAGTCGGCGCTCCCATTTCGCAAGCTCTTCAGGCTTTAAAATTTCTGCCACTGCCCGTCGCCATCCCGCGTCCTCGGCCGGCGCCATCTCCATCGCGTAGCCGTTGAACGTGCCGCGGCTGCGTGCCAGCGTTTCCTGAAAGCGCTTCTCGATCTCGAATCTCAAGGACTCCGTGGCCCGGTCCACCTCATCCTTGCAAATGCGGTCGATCACCGCCGTCGCCGCCTCGCGCAGCTTGCGCACGCGATCCTTGTCCAAGTTTATCTCGGATGACATCGCCTTGATCCGCATCTCGATGAGCCGCGTGCCTCCTTCGCGATAGCTGTCCTGCCATTGCCTGAGCAGCCCCGTGATGGCCTCATCCCGGGCTTTTCGCTTCGCGGTCACCACCACCTGCCATTTGGCGAGCTGCTCGGCGGACAAATTTTCCCTCAGCGCCTTTGTCCACACCTCCTGCTCGTCCGGCAGGTTGCAGCCCAGCACCAATCTCGCCAGCGCGGCCAGATCGACACTCCAGCCCGCCATGGCCGCGACGGTGGGGATCGCGCCGTTCGCGGTGAGACGGATCCGGTTCGTCCGCGTCACGGCCGCTGGAAAAGGCTTCATCGTTTCCTCGAGCGCGGCGGCCGCAGCGTCTCTCAGCGCCTTACGCTTTGCTTCCTCGGCGAGCCCGGTGGTCGTGACCAGCGATTCGATCACCTCTTCCATGTGGCCCTCGATGTCCTTTCGTCGCAGCGACGTCATCCGGGATTCGATCTCCCCGAGCGCCTTCTCAATCTCCGGGCTCAGTAGCTGGTTGCCGCGCTCCCACCATGGCAGTCTTGGTTTCTCCTGGGCTTTCGCGACGACGATCGCGCCGGCCATCACCAACAAGAGGAGCACTGCGACTGGTTGGCGTCCGGCCTTCAGACGGTCCGAAGGGCAAACAGGCGCCCTTCGTGTCCGTGCGCCGAGAAACCGCCTGAAGACGGCGCGCCAACGAGCTTCAACGAAACTGCCCGCCCGCCCGCGCATCACTTGCCCTGCTGCCCCTCCAGATTATTGAAATAGGAATCAAGGCCGCTTTTGAATTCCTCCGGGAACTCCTTGCCGGCACGTCCCGTCGCCTGACCCACCGGCCGCGCAGTCACCGACGTGTTCGCATCCGATCCCGGCCCAAGATCCGCGAGCGCCGCCGATGAAGCGGACGCGGCCGTGCCGCCTCCGCCCGGGCTGGATCCACCACCGCCGCCACCTCTGCCGGCGCGCTTCGCTTGCAGCAGCAGCTCGATGGCTTCTGTCTCCGCCGCGATGGCCTTGTCGCCAGTGTCGGGCGACATCAAAATGCCCTGCGCATCCTGCATCACAAAGACCACTGCGTTCAGCAGCTTCAGCTCCTTGCTGAACTTCTCCGCGCCTTGCGGGATCGCGAGGATGTCGTCAATGGCCGTCTGTGTATGGGCTCCGATGCTGCCCTGCTTCTTGCCAAGGCCCTTCGCGTCAGTCGTGAATTTTTCCGTCGTGAGCGCAGCCTTCGCATTCTCCAGCTCGCGCGTTTCATCGCGCAGCTTCATCTCATCGCGCAGCGCTTGCATCACCTTCAACACGATCTCCGGCGGCAAGCTGTCGCCGCTGCAACTGCTGCACGATTTGCAATTGCTCGCCGCCACCAGTTCCTCCGCCCAGCGATCAAGCGTGTCGGCCCAAAACTCGGAGCCTAGCAAACCCTGACCGGTGAGATTCGCCGTCACCTTCTCGCCGCCGCGTGCCAGCGCGCGCACGACCTCGGTCTTCTTCATCTGATCGAGGATCGTCTTGAAGCGCGCGTCTTGTTTCCGCTGGAAGTACGCGTCGAGATCACTCTGGATCACGCGCACCACTTCGCTTTGATCCTTCGCCGTCTTCGCGATTGGCTTTGCCGCCGCCACCTCCGCGCGCTCAATGCCGAACGAGTCCAGTGTCTTCTGGCTGATGTTCGACGCGATGCCCATCTGCTGTTTTGACGCCGCCTTGAAGCGCTTCACGAACGTGCTCGACTCCAGGCTCGCCAGAATTTCGCCGAGTTGGTCAGACACCTTCGCGAACTCCGCGAGCAAATCCTTCTGCTCCGTGATCGCCTGGTCCATCTTTTGCTGCGCGGGCGACTCCGCGGGCTTCGGTTGTTCTTCGTCCTTCTTCTTGTCCGGCGCTGCTGCGAGCTGCGTTGTCGGCAGACTCAATTTTCCGCCGCCCGGTGGTTTTGGTGCCGCATTTGGATCAGCCGGTATTGCTTCCGGCGGCTTCATGAATCCAGCTTCACGATCCGCAATGCTCGGAGCCGCTGGCTTCGGCGGCGCATTGGGATCGATGGGTGTCGCGGGCTTCGGTGCGCTCGGCAAAGGCGCGCCTTGTGTCACGCTCGGTGCGCTTTTGCTCTGGCTCGCTTGTTGCGCTTTCTCGTTGTTCGCCTGCTGCGGTTGCTGTGACGCTGTGGCGGGATTGGCGTTTGGTTTTCCTCCGGCGGCACTCGCCGTCTGCTTCAGCAAATCCGACACGCTCGGCATGCGGTTCGCCGCGATGTCCTTCAGCGACTTCAGCATCGTCGCCCAAGACTCGAGCCGCGCCGCATCAAACTCATCGTTCTTCGTCGCCTGCTCCACGAGACTGCGGCCAGAGTTCGTGAGACTGTCCAGCCGCGCGGACTGCGCGTTCTCCGCTGCCGCTTGTTGCGAGACACGACGGCGGTTCTCCGGGCGGTCCAAATCAGCCGCGCTCAGTTCGCGCAGTTCCTTGTTCGTCTGGTGAAGCTGCTGCTCCTTCTCGTAGCTCTCCTTCGCGACCTCCAGCCATTTGCCAAACTGCTCCGTCAGCCACAGCGCGTGATCCGTCTTGTTCAGCACATGCAGCAGGAAAGCAGCCGAGCGCGAGCGCTCGCGGCCCGGCAGATAATCATCCGTCCACGCGCGCACTTCGAGCGTCTGCGGCTCGACGCCTTCGCGCGTGGCGCAAAAGGTCGCACGCGCTTCGATCTCTTTCTTCTCGGCCGCTCCGTTGGCCGCGAGTTTCTCACCGCTGATCGACGTCTTGCCGTCTTCCTTTGTGAGCGAGCCTTTCCACTCAAGTCCGATGCGCTTCACGCCGAAGTCATCCATCGCCGTCACATCAAACGTCACGACTTCCGAATCGAGCACCACTTGTTCCAAAGATTCGCGGCGCGCGACAATGTTCGGCGCTTCGTCAGATGCCGCGTGAACCTTCAGCACGAGCGGCTCGCGCGGCGTGAGCCCATCGCGATCCTGCCAGGCGAATTTCTTTTCCACATCCGCAGTGACCGGCTGGTAAGCCGTGATGATCTTCTCGCCCTCGACCTTCTGCGCCTCGCCATCGAGTTCCGCTGTCGCCAGATCGCGGCTGGCCTTCGCTTCAAACGCAGCCTCCGCACCCTTCAACACGCTCACCGAGCCACCGCGCACCTCGATGCTCTGCTCCGATTTGTACTCGAGATACTTTGGCAGGCGCAGCTTCACCGCCAGCTCGGTCAGCTCAGGCCGCGTGCGCGGCTGCACAAGAATCGACTTCCGCACATCACCGAGCGAGACAGCGAGCGACACGTCTTTTTTCTGCGGCGGAAACGCGAGCTTGTATTCGCCAGCCGCGAGCTTCGCGCTCACCTCCGGCTGCTTCGCGATTCGGCCCGAGCCTTCGGCGGGCGACCATTGCGTATTCCCTGCGAGTTTCACCGGCAGCTCAAACGGCTCCGCATACGGCACCACCTTCCGATCCGGAAGCGGCTCGATTTTCGCGAACGTGAAGCGCTCCACATTCCGCCACGGCGTGATCCAGCGCGCGAAAGCATTCCGCGCCGCCTCGTTGACGAAAACAAAACCAACAATCGCCACCGCCACCGCACCACCTGCCGCCCACGACCACTGCCGATGCCGCGCATCCGGCACCGCCTGAGTGAAGTCGCGATCCTTCACAGCCTCCGCCGCTTGAGCCATCGCCGCCTCCACCAAGCGCTCGCTCCGTCCCTGCGCGGCGTGATCCAGCCGCGCGAGTTCGACAATGCCGAGCAACTGATCGCCAAGTCGCGGAAACGTCCGGCGCAATAACCGCGCCGCGTCTTCAAGCCGCCGCTGTCTCCAAACCCAGCGATGCCATTTCAACGGCAACCCAAGTCCGAGAGTCGCCGCACCCGCGACCAGGATGCCGAGCCGCAGCCAGCCGGGCGTCTCCATGAATCGATCGAGTGCGAAGACAACGAGATAGGAGAGTGCGATGCCAAACAGCGCGGCGAGAAGTCCCTCCGCGAGTTTCACCATCCAAACGCGCCGACGGAAATCAGCGAGCTTGGTTTCAAGGATGGGGGGTAGGTTAGTCTTCATGGCTCATGGCTAATGGACGTTTGAGACGCGGGAAAATTGTGGTGCTGCCTCATTTGCTGAACTCGGCGGCCGAATGTGGGAGGGCCTTTTGTTGGTGAGCGAGGTGATAATGCCTGCGATGTCAGCAGCCCATTTGAAAATGTTCAGGAATCCTTCCGTGACGCGCCAATCAACTCAACCCGCAGATCGCAATAGGATGGAAGTGTTCGTTCATGCCTTCGCGCGACAAGTTTCCGAATCGTGGTTTTTTCAGAAACCTGAACCGAATGGCGTTGCGTCTGGAGTGAGGGGGTTGCGGGTGATTCTCTACTGCGCCCAGCAGCGGCGCTAACCTTGTTTGCCCTTCAGCAGACCGCCGCTGAATACCATGGCCTTTGAGGCTCCGGACGAGCCTTCCTTTTCCACGAGCACGATGCCGGAGTCGTCCGCCTCATCCAACACTTGGGGTGTGGACGATGCATTGGCGCCGAAGTAGCGCATCTTCAGCTTTTGCAGCGACGGGCTGATCACCTCAACACCGGACTTCTGCCGTGGCGCGGCCCCATCCATCTCGGCGGGGTGGTGCACTTGATATCCGGGCAGAGTTTGCGCGACGAGCTTTTGTGCGGTTTCAAGATTCATGCGGTTGAGCAGGCTGTGATGAGTATGCGTGACGGCGCTGGCATTTTCAATGCGTGCTTTTCACCAGCCGAGGCCGAGGCAGGTGAACTGATGGAAAATCTTGTGCTCGATGGCCACGTCGTAGAGTCCGTTTTGCCCGTGCGGGATGGCATTCAGATAGGCGAGCCGCGCCTCGTGCAAAGCTAGCGCGGGCGCCATTCCGGGCTGCGTCAGCGCCTCCCAAAACGCCGCGTGCATCGGTCCGCCGAAGAAGCCGTACGGCTCGATGTTGGGTGAGTAGTGCGCGCCTGTGCATCCGATGAACGCGCGCGCGCCACGCCGCAGGAAAGCGAGCGCGATGGAGTTCTCCTCCGTGCGTGGCGCGGGCTGCGACGCGGTCGCGGTCTCGGAGGCGAGCCCGTCCTCGATCAGCGCTCCCCAGCAGCAGCCGGTGAAGATCACGCTGCCCGCGCATGAGGCGGGCAGGCTGCCCATGTCGAAGGCCGTGACGATGCTCTCGTCCTCCGTCTCCCCGGCAAAGAGCGTGCCGTCCCCCTTCATGCCGTGCAGCATGAGATAAATCCGGTGCGCGGTGAGCTTCTCCGGCGGGTGGGACGCGGGGCCGTGTGGCGCCGTCGTGCGGCACCCGCTGGCGTCCAGGCGACGGTAGATCATGTCGGCGAAGGGCCGCTTCAAATTGCGGAGACCGAATCCTCCAGCGTCACCCGCCGGGCGCGCTGGGGCGGTGAGCGCGGCACGCAGCAGCGCGGCTGAATGACCATCAGGCACACGGCTTACCGGAAGCTCGTTGCAGCCTTCCCCATCGGTGTCGCCATACGGGTGATCACTCCACACGATAAAATTATCGGGGTCGGTTAAAGCGACCGCGTTGTGCCGCATTCTCGTGCGCAGATCCGCAGGTAGTGTGTCCATGACGACGGGCGGCACCACGTCCGGCCCGCCAATGATGAGCACGCCTGCGTAGTCCGCCTGCCGCAGGGCCTCCCTCACCACCAGTCGTGTGTTCGCGGAGCCCGCCGTCTCTTCCGGCAGCTCCGGCAGCACGTCGATGCCGGCGTTTTGCAGCGCGCTCACGGCGCTGAGTGCCGCAGTCTCACCGACGTTCCGCGCCAGCCGGCGGATATCGGTGACTGCCAGCAGCCTGGGAAAAGTGCGGCCCCCGCCCAGCTTCCATTCGCCCTCGGGCGCTGGATTCTGGGCGGGCTCCTCAAAAGGGCGCGGGTGCCCGGCCCCCGCCGCCTCCGGTTGAAGGTCGATGGTCAACGTCACGCGCGTTCGTCGGTTCGGAATTCGCACGGTCACCTCGACATTGTCGTTTGGCACCCGCTCCTGCGGTTTGGGCTTCGGCGGTGCGACCGCAGGCTCCTCGCGCACGACAGGGCTCACTTCTATCGGCCCGGCTCCAAGGTCGAGGTCGTGATTGCGTGAGAAGTCATCGAAGTCACCGCGCTCGAACGCCACCTCCAGGCCTCCCGCTGCATCGAGGGCGCAGGAGATCAGCCCATTGCGATCATTGCGCAGCCATTTCTTCGGCCGGGTCTTGGCCCGCTCGCGCAGCAGCTTCAGGCTGGTCAGCGCCGGATGTGTGGCATCATTCTCACCGCCGCTGTGGATGACGAGCGCATCATCGCCCATGTCGGTGATCCAGGCTGCGTCGAGGCCGTTGTGGCTCGAGTGATGGCAGGTCTTCACCACCCGGTAGGCGCCGTGATCCTTCGCCTTTTTCCGCAGCGCGCTCATCGGGGTGTCGAGCCCTTCGATGTCCGGCTCGATGAACTGCATGTCGCCTGCCAGCAGCACGCGGCGGCCGGCTTTTCCGAAGGCAAGTGTGAGGCTCTGATTGTTCAATGCCTGCCCCGGCCTGTTCTTGCCGCCGCTGTCCGAGAGCGGCCCGGCCGCCAGTTGGCGGTAGAGCGCCACCGCATCGACAGCGCCGTCCATGAACACGCCTTGGATCAGCGAGGCGGCATCCATCATCGATTTTGCGATGGCGTCCGCGCACCGGACGAGATGCGTCTTCGTCGGCCCGAGGATCTTCAGATTCCACGGAGCAAACGCCTTCACCAGCGCGGTGGGGGCGTTGCGGCCATGCCGCACGATTTTCGTCCCGGCCTCTTCCAGCGTTGTGAGCATGCCCTTGTACGCAGGCTCGAGCCCGAGCGCCGCATCGAGAAAGGCGCGGACCTCATCCGCATTCCGCAGATCGGGCACCGCATCCTCACGCAGCGCTGCGGCCACCCTTTTCCCGTCCAACGGCAAGGCGTCGCTGTCGAGCACGCCGTCGTGCGCGTGATGCCGTCCCCAGCTGAGCTTTTCATCCGCAACCAGCGCCCACTCGGCCTTGATCACGCCGTTTTTCACCAATGTAGGCAGGCACCCGACGTGATCGAGGTGCGCGTGGGTCACCACGAGAAGCTTCAACGCAAACGGCGGCTGCATGCCGATGATGCCGGCGATCTGGTCCGGCAGCGACCGCCGCGCGCCTCGCGCGTTTTGGTCGCCGGGGTGGCCGCCATCAATGAGGATCATTTCATCACCCCGTCTGCAAAGAACGCAGTCTCCGAACTTGTTAGGGCCGACATCCAGAAAGTGAAATTCTGTTTTCATGACGTGTGGGAGGTGGGCGCGATGCTGAGCATTTCCGGCCCGGGAAGCAATCCTTCATTTCACTCTTCACGCAGCGGGAATGCAATGGCTCCTTTACGCGGCGGGGAATCGGACAAAAACTGCGGCGTGAAATTGTGGCGTCGAAAGAGCGCGTGGTGGCGGCTGGTGCTGGGCGTCTCGTGCGCCGGGTTCGTCTGGTGGGTGTTGCCGTTTGCGGTGACGCTTCCGCCGACCCTGATGGCGCCGCGCGAAAGCTCGACGCGATTCCTGGCACGTGACGGCACTCCGTTGCGGCAGCTCCTTGCATCCGATGGACAGCGCGCGGGCGATGCAGTGAGCTTCGCGGAGATTCCGAAAGCGTTGATCGACGCGACGCTGGCGGCGGAGGATAAACGATTCTTCTCCCACTCAGGCATCGATTGGCGCGCGATCGCGAGGGCGGTGCGTGCGAATCTCACGGAGGGGCGGGTGGTGTCCGGCGCCTCGACCCTCACTCAGCAGCTCATCAAGATCAGCACGGAGAAACGGGAGCGGACGGTGGGGTCAAAGTTTGTCGAAGCGATGCAGGCGCGCCGGTTGGAGCGGGCGTGGTCAAAACAAGAGATTCTCGCGGCTTATCTGAACCGGGTTTCATATGGAAACCTGCTGACCGGCTGCGCCTCGGCTGCCGCAGGTTATTTCAACAAGCCTTTGTCTGACCTCACGGCGGCGGAGGCGGCGTTTCTCGCGGCGCTGCCGCAGGCTCCGGGGCGGATGAATCCCTTCCGCAATCCCGACGATGCACTGCGACGCCAGCAGCGTGTTCTTCGATTGATGGGTGTGGCAGGCTCATCGAGCGCGGCGGAACTCGAGGTGGCTTTGCATCAGCAGATCAAGCTCGACCGCTTTGCCGGTGGATTCGCCGCGCCTCATGCTGTGGAGCTGGTGGGTGCCGCGCACCCATCGGGCAAGGTCCGCACGACAATCGATTCTCCGCTGCAAACCGTGGTGGAGAGGATCATCCGCGCGCACCTGAGCGGCCTCGAGTCCAGGCATGTCTCGCAAGCGGCCGTGGTGGTGATCGAAAACGTGACGGGCCATGTGCTCGCGCTTGCCGGATCGCGCGATTTCTTTGCGGGTGCTGGCGGGCAGATCAACGGGGCGTGGGTGCCGCACTCCCCGGGATCTGCGGTGAAGCCCTTCACCTACCAGCTCGCGTTTGAGGGCGGCCACACGCCGGCTTCGATCATCGCCGATCTGCCAGTCGAGTTCACGACGAGCACAGGTACTTACCGGCCGGAGAACTATGATCACAAGAGCTACGGCCCGGTGACGTGTCGCATGGCGCTGGGAAATTCGTTGAACATCTCAGCAGTGAAGGTGCTGCAAAACATCGGCGGGCCGGAGGTCCTGCTGAAGCGGCTGCGGTCGCTGGGCATCACGACGCTGACGGAGACGGCGGAGCACTATGGGCTGGGGCTCACGATCGGAAATGCGCCGGTGCGGCTGGTGGAGTTGACGAACGCTTTCGCCTGTCTGGCTCGTCTCGGCGTTTGCAAACGGTGGCGGCTGATCGCTGGCGATGATGAGCCCGGCGAGAGGATTCTGCGCGAGGCGGAGTGCTATCTCATCGCGGACATTTTGAGCGACAATCAAGCGCGCCTCCTGACGTTCGGTGCGCGCTCGCCGATGCGGCTGCCTTTTCGTGTGGCGGTGAAGACGGGGACGAGTTCCACGTATCGCGACAACTGGACGCTGGGCTACACGCCGGAGTTCACGGTCGGCGTGTGGGCCGGAAACTTCGACAACTCACCGATGCAGAACGTGTCGGGTGTGACAGGCGCGGCACCCGTTCTGCGCGACGTGTTCATTGAACTGCAATCCCGCTTCGGCACCACTTGGTATGATCAACCCGGCAGCATCGTGACCGCCAGGATCGATCCGCGCACCGGGAGAAGGCTCACGCCTCAGAGCCCGCCTGCGCGGATGAGCCGTGACGAGTTTTTCATCACAGGCACCGAGCCGCCCGCCGCATCTGAGCGCGATTACGAGGCAAAAACGGGTCGCGCGATCTTGCCGCCCGAGTTCAGCGGCTGGGTGCGGAGCGCGGAGAACTGGGTGGGAGATCTGGTCACCTGTGCGGGCTCCGTTTCCCGCGATCTGCCGCTCCGCGTGGTGAGTCCGGTGGCAGGGACGGTGATCCGTCTCGACCCCGACATCAGGAACAACGGCAACCGTCTCATACTCGAGGCCGAGCCGCGAAGCGCCGTGCGATGGACCTCGGGGACGCTGGAGGTGCGCGAGGAAGATGGCCGGGCGACCGCTCTCCTGAAGCCAGGCCGGCATGAGATCACGGCCACGCTCGGCAGCCACACGGCGCGCACGTTTGTGATCGTCGAGCAGGAGTGAAATGCGAGCCTGCTGGCGGAAGCGCTATGGCTGCGCAAGAGTGCGCTGACATGAATTTGAGTGATGACTATCTCGCGCGCTTCGGGGGCATGGGCAGACTGTATGGAGCGGCTGCTTTGCCTAGGATGGCAGCGGCGCACGTCTGCGTGATCGGCGTGGGCGGTGTGGGCTCGTGGGTGGTCGAGGCGCTGGCCCGCAGCGGTGTCGGCAGGCTCACCTTGATCGACCTCGACGATGTGTGCGTCACGAATATCAACCGGCAGCTTCCAGCATTGAACGAAACCGTCGGGCGGCCAAAGGTGGATGTGCTGGCGGAGCGCATCTTGTCGATCAATCCTGAATGTGAGACGGAGGCCATCGCTGAGTTTGTGACGGCTTCGTCTGCGGCGCGCCTGCTCTCCAGCCCTTTCGATTTTGTCGTCGATGCCGTGGACCGGATGTCCATCAAGGCATTGATCATCGGCCTATGCCATCAACAGGGAACGCCGGTGCTCACGGTCGGGTCAGCTGGCGGCCGACGCGATCCCACGCAGATCAGGAGCATGGATCTCGGCCTCGCGGGGCGGGATCTCCTGTTGCAGCAGACTCGCCGGAAGCTGCGGCACGATTTCGGCTTCCCAAAAAGCACGACCGGCGGTGCGATCGCGCTGGGTGTGCCTTGTGTCGTGTCGTTGGAGAGCCCCGTTTTTCCGTGGGCCGATGGCACATGCGCTGCGGAGCCTGAGGCAGGTGCGGAGGAAGGTCTGCGGCTGGATTGTGCCCAGGGATTCGGCGCGGCGACGTTTGTGACGGGCACATTCGGTTTCGTGGCCGCTGCGGAAGTGATCCGGCGCATCGCGGCCACGGGGTCAGAATGATCGTGAGGTTCGTTGCGCGGGAGGCGAACGCGGTTGGGAAGCGCGCAAACAAGGCCTGACATGTTATGGAAAGTGGAGTATATATGGCCTCAAATGTTGGCCGGCCATATCAGCACCCATCCACACCTTCGCCGCCGAAAGGTTCGCGTGAAGAAATGGCGTGCCCGATCCTCTGCCCCCGGCGCTGCGGCTTGGCAGGCAATCACGCTTGGCTCGAGCATGGTGAGCGCTGTTTTGTGCGGGGGGCTTCTCTACCTGTTGCTCAGTCTCCTGTTGGGTCGCGACTTTGGGTTTCCCGATTCGGGCTGGGTTCCCTCAGTTTCCACGTTCGGGCTTGGGCCGTCTCACGGAGCGGCCCCTGTCGCGATTCCCGAGCCCTCAAGGGCAGTCTTGTTCGGGCTGTCACTATGCGCTGTTCTGTTCACCCGCCGGCGCAAGTGGTGCGGAGGAGAATAAGCGAAGGAAGTTCGTCTCGATCTGCCGCGCCATCGCGTCCTCGGGCATCCCGTGCAGTTCCGCAAGCTTTCGATAAGAGGAGGTCAGGTTGAAGGGGTGATTCAGCGGGTTTCCACTTTCATCCGACAGTGGAAACGGGTTCAGATTGGCTGGCGGCCACATCTCGGGCGCGTCGGTTTCCGCCAGCAACCGGTCTTGCGGCACGGATCGAAATGCCAACGCCTGCTGCGCTTTGCGCTCGCTCGTAAAGTAGGGCGACAATGAGAAATACCCGCCAAGCTCGGCAAACTCCGCCACCATCTCGACGGGTCCGCTGTAGGAGTGCAAAAGGAACCCAGGTGCCGGGAGATGTGCGGAGCGGAGCTGGTCCAGAAGCAAGCCCCAAGCACGAAGGCAATGCAGGGTCGCAGGCCGGGCGTGAATGGACGCGACCTCAAGCTGCCAGCGAAACGCGGCCATTTGCGCGGGAACATCAGGATTGGAGATCCAACGGTCCAAGCCAATCTCACCAACGGATGCCGCCGGAAACTCAGCGAGATACCTCAGGAGTCTGTCCTTCCACTGATCCGACGCCGCCGCGACGTGCCACGGGTGCAGTCCAAAAGATGGCTTGATCCAATCGTGCTGTCTCGCAAGCCGGGCCACCGCCGGCCAGTCGGATTCGCAGGTTCCATTGACCACCATGCACCGAATCTCGAAGCGCGGAAGCTCTCTCACGATGGAGTCAAGCCAAGGCTGGAGCCTCGCGTCTTGAAGGTGATTATGCGCATCGCAAAGAATCATATGGGTGGGGCCGCATCCTTGATTTGGGCGGCCAGCTCGCGGATGCGTGCCCGCACGGCTTTGAGCCCGTTGAGACGTGTTGGAGAGAGCAGGCGGGCGAGACCGCAGCGCTCCCAAACCTCGGGCTCGATGTTCTCAACCTCGCTCGCTTCGACCCCGCTGTATAGATTGCAAAGCAGCGCAACGAGCCCTTTGACCAAGGGCGAGTCACCATCGCCGCGAAACTGGCACAACACACCCTGCGGGTTCCCAACGAGCCAAACCCGCGAGACGCAGCCCAAAACGCGATTCGCCTCGGTCTTGTCGATTGCGGGAAGTGTCATAGCCGACCCTTGGGCGACCACGACAGAAAGCCTTTCGTGGGGATCCGCGATGAGATTCAGGCCCTCGATCAACTCCTGCTGTTTTTCGGTGAGCGTCATGGCCGGAAAATGTGGCAACCCGGGACATGCATTGGGGAGAAAATTATGGTTATTATGAAATACATGTTGATTATTGTTTTGGCTTGGTTGATGTTAAGCCGTGCTTCTCCCACTCCAACGCATTTTTCGCCAGCACAGGCGAGCCGTCGCAATCGCGATGCTGTTCTGTGCCCCCGTTTCGGGAAGAGGAGTGGGGATCATGGTCAACGAGTATCGGACGGGGACCGGTGGGCCTTCCAGTTCAAAAATGGCGGATGACGATTTTATCGAGTTTGTGCTGACCACCAACGCGACGGCTGCCGAACTGGCCGCGCTCACCTTCGGGGATACGGACCACCAGACCCGGAGGCTCAACAGCGTCTTTCAGTTTGACCAGACCACTTTGGACTCTGTGCTGGCAGGCTCGGGGGAAACTTCGTTCCTCGCCGGTACCATCATAGTAGTCAAAGGTGGCGGCCTCGGCGGTCAGAACCTGACGTATGCGCCGCAAGCGGCTAATGTTGGCAATGCAGACGCCTGGAGCATTGAACTTGTGGCCGGAGCTGGAGCTGTGGACCACTCGGAGACGGTTATAAACGGGATCTTGGACATGGACCGTCGCGGTGAGGTTGTCTGGGTATCCACCGACAATGCTCCGACCAGCAACATCGACACCTCTGGGTTCATCGCAGCAATCGGACATGACGACAATCCGGGTGCCATCGCCACCGCAGTTTCCAGCCAGTTCGGCGCGGGCAATATCCTGAACGCCACCTTCGCCACCGCACGGACGGTTTCCAACATCGGTAGCGGAGGGGTAGTTTCTCTCGCGGCCTCCGTGGCTTCGACTCGAGCTGCGGCAAACAGTGCGGCCAATCAGCTCTGGATTGAAAACTCACTTCGTGCATTTGCCGTGCCGGAGCCTTCGCGCGCGATGCTCAGTTTCCTAGCTGTGTCGCTCCTCCTCGTCCGCCGACGCCCCAGCCGTCGGTATTGATTCGCGCGACCATGAGATTCCGGCTTCGCTCCAAGCGCAATCGTCGCCGTAACTGGACAGACCGGATCGGCAGGTCGCTCATTGGCACGCATGCAGATCCTCTAAGCCCTGCGCAGGTGCTGCATCGCGCCATCGTGTTGGTCGCGTTGGTGCTTCCCTATTTCATCTGGAACCACGGCCAGACCCTCGTGCAGCAGGGCAAGGGGTGGCAGGGCCGGATGGAGGCACGGCAAGCGGAGCAGCTGCGGCTCTCCGGCCGCTCTGATGCGGCGCTTTGCGCGCTGATGCATGCCTATGACCGTGCCCCTGCGGAGCCGGAGATTCTCCGCGGCATCGCATGGGCCGCGGCACCGTCGTTCCCATTGCAGGCGAAGCATTTCCTCGAAAAACTGACAGACGCTGAGGCGATGACACCGCCGGACTTGATGCTTCATGCATCCGTGTTGCTGACTTTGGACCAGCCAGCGGAGGCTGCAAAAATCTACGAACTGCTCGTGAAACACCAGCCACACAATCCAGATGTGTGGCGGGCCTGGGGGGCCGCGTGTCATCAGCGTGGAGAGCTTTCCGAGGCGATGAAGGCCTACCGCCATGTGCT
This sequence comes from Verrucomicrobiaceae bacterium, assembly GCA_031411695.1. Lineage (GTDB taxonomy): Bacteria > Verrucomicrobiota > Verrucomicrobiia > Verrucomicrobiales > Verrucomicrobiaceae > JAIBCL01. Next base: position 17,304 of record JANOBO010000268.1, on the reverse strand, counting down.
AGCTTCTTGCCCTCACGATCTTCAGGCCAATGTCGGCATCGCGGAGCTTCTCATGCGCTCGGCTACCGGGCCGGATTCGAAAACGGGCACGGCCCTCCTTTTGCGGCAGCTTGAAAGGTCCGTGGGAGCGCGGCTTGCCATCTCCGGCGACGTGGCGGATCTGATAGTGAATGTCGGCGTCACGGATGCCGCACAACGCGCCCAGCTCGCCTCGCTTCTCCGCCGCATGCCGGACCCGGCGGCAGAGCACATCGTCGCCGGCATCTTCCTCAGCTACCCCGTTGCGCCGGATGCCGAAGCAGGGCACCAGCGCCGCGAGGACGTGAGACGATTCCTTTCCACCCATCGCGATCTTGGGTCCCCCCAGCGCCATGCGGTGGCCACCCTCTTGCAAAAGGGCGGTGAGAATGGCCTCCTCCTCGACTGGACCAGTCTGGCAGACGCAGCCGGGGACGCGGTGGTTTTTTCGCAACGCCTCAATGCCCTCATGACCACCGGACAGTGGAGGGAGGCGGCGGAAATGGCCGCCCACCCTGCCGCCGGAGACATCGGCACCCAGCAACCTTGGCTTCATGCCTTCCGCGTGCTCAGCACTTGCCGTGAGCCGAAGGCCGTGGCGGAGCGCATTCTCGAGCAATCCCTCACCGAGGCGAAGGCCGGGGGGCAGTCCTACGCCTGCAATGCCATCGGCTTCGCCGCGCTCGATCACGGCCTCTTTCGTCTGGCCTCCCATGCCTTCGCTGACTCCATCGAGCACGGCCTGCACACGGCGAGTCCTCTCAAAGAGTACCTTCACGCAGCGCGCCGCAGCGGAGAGCCTGCCAGCGGCGTGATGAGGATCATCGCCACCCGCGCGCGGGGCGACCTCTCGGACGCGACCTTGCAGCAGCAGTCCATCTACTTCCGCCTCCTCTGTGGCGCGGAGATCGAGCGCGCCGCCCTCGATCTGGAGCAGCTCCGTCAAGGCGATGCGGACGCGCCGTATCTGAAGTTCCTCAACGCCTTCATGCGCTACCGACACGGCGACTACGCGGGTGCGGTGAAGGCGCTCCTCCCGCTTCCTGCGCGCCGGTGGCACCAAGGGGAAACCGTCGTCATCTCTTCCATCCTCGCTGCGGGCGGGCAAATGCAGCAGGCCGCCCAGCTTGCGAGCAAGATTACGGGCGAAGGGGTTTTCCAAGAGGAGGCCGATCTTCTCCAGTCGTGGCAGTCCCGCTCACTCATGGGACCTCAGCTCTTGAGCAGCGTGGGCCGGTGGTGAAACACCACCCAAACCGCTCCACCCGCCGCACCGCCCGCCTCCCCGCGCCCCGCCAGCCGCAAGGTTCTACCGTCGGCCGTTCAGGATGGTTTCATTCAGCTTCTGCCGCAGCGCCTCCATTTCCGGGTCCGCAAAGACATCATCCAGCGTGGCCACCCCGTTCGTGTTCGCGCTCGTGCCGCTGATGGCGGTGTCGAGCTGGCTTTGGCTGATCTCACCCGGCGCGCCGTCCGCCCCCGCGCTGCCGTCATTGCCCCGCGGGATGCCGAATTCAAAGTGGACACTGGTGCCGTCAAAGCTCGTCTGCACCGTGGCCGCTTCAGCGGGGTCCAGCGTCGTCACGCCATCCACCACCGCATTGGCAAAGGGCGGCCCGACAGGCCCCACCTCACCCGGCAGGCCCTCCTGACCCTGCGGGATGGCAATGGTAAAGTGCAGCGTGTTCCCCGTCACAGTCACGCTCACCGTCGCCGCGCTGCCCGGCGGCAGCGTGCTCGTGCCATCCACCTGCGCCGCGTTGATGCCCAGCGCCGCATCGATCAGCGCCTTCAAACTGTTGAGCTGGCTGCGCATCTGCGCGGCATCCGCCAGCGTGTTTTCCTGAGGAAGCGTGGGATCGAACATGCGAATGATAATGCGTGGGTCAGCGGTTTTGGGCCATGTGTCTTGGAGCAGAGAAAGCGCGGCGGTGGTGTCCCCCCGGGAAGCGGTCCGTCAAAACCGGGCGTTGTTGATCCGGTGCGCGGTCACCGCTCCCCAGACGAAGGCCAGAGGTGGGAGCAGCAGCGCCCATCTCCCGAAAGCGACGCTCCCGGCCAGAACGGCGAACACACTCCAAAACAGGAGTCGCCAGACGGGGAATACCATGCCGCATCCTCCCGAACCCCGCTTTCTTCTCATGCCCCACCCACGCGGACCACCGGCCCGCGCCCCTCGAGAGGTCGCCGCTCCGCCGTGACTGGCCAGCGGTCAACGCCGAGCACGGCGCAGTCGCGGGCCGCTGACTTTGGCTAGCCGCCGACTGCCTCCCCGTCGTTCGAGACTGAAACTCGGCCGCCGTCGAGCGCGAAACGGTCAAAATCGACTGATTTTCGGTCACGCATGGCCGAAAAACAGCCGATTTTGACTGGAAAACAGTCGATTTCGACTGGGAATCAGGGGGCATAGGGCCGGGAACGGGCAGGTTTTCGAAGTGTCCGATGTCCACAGGGGGCAGGTTTGAACCGTTGGTGTTAATTTTGGCAAGGACACTCAGGCGGCTTTCCTGCGTTTCATCGAAAACCACGCAATTTGAGTGCGCCCAACGCGGACCGCACACGAATTTGACGGGAAAATGCGAGGTTTAACACATTTTGGCTTTAAATGGGTCCGGCAGCGCCTGGCGATGTGGGAGACGTCCGGCGGCCGGGCAGCAGCCGCCGGGACGCCAGAGGCATCACGGGGTGGGAGGCGTGGGCGGGGTGGGCGTCGGCGTGCTGCCGCGCTGGAAGTAAGGGCGCAGGGTCTGGTAGATGGCATCGGCACCCACCACGGAGCGCTTGGCCGCCTGCTTCACATTGCTGTAGAAGCTCAGGTAGGCCATGTACATGTCCGAGCCCACCGCTTGGTGCGTGTCATTGATGCCCTCGCACAGCTCATCGGCGCAGGCGCGGATGGTGCCGAGCTGGGTCAGCAGCGCGCGGTCCATCGCCAGCTCCGGCATGTCCACAAAGGTGGGGATCAGGTCTGGGTGCAGGGCCATCTCCGCAGAAAAGGTGTCCACCATGCCGCCGCGCTCACTGCCGATGTTGGGCATGCGGCGCTTGTCCTCCATGCTCAGGTTGATGAGGAAGGGCAACTTGGCCTTCAGAGTGGCAAAGGCCGCCATGATGTCCGTCATGTCTTGGGCCGTGATGGACGCGCTGATCTTGTTGTCGTTGGTCATGATGTGCGTGGGTTGGGCCGCATTCCCATTCCACACAGCACCCGGTGCGTTCCACACCAGATTATGAGACCATGTCAAGGGTTCCGGCACGGCGCGGATTCTGCGCAGAACGGCGGAAATTTGGCAATGCTTTTTTTCCGTCCCGCTTCAAAAAGTAAAAATGGCGACACCGGCGGGGTTGTGCTTCACGTTGCACGCTTACCATGGCGAAGATCGAAGACCTGATTGCACAGATCCCGGACGAACGGCTGAAGAAGGCCATCGCCTCGGAGGTGCGTGAGCTCAAAAAGAACAAGAAGTTCGGTCTGGTCTTCGAGGAGCATCTGCCGGAAACCGTGCGCCTGCCGAAGCTGCCGGTGAAGGAGGGTGAGCTGGTGGCGAACAAACGCGAGAGCGGGAACGAACTGTGGCGCGTGAAGTCTATCCGCAAGAGCATCGCCACGTTGGAACGCGCCATCGAGGGCTATCCGCTGCCGTCGGAGAAGGGCATCGAGGTGCCGGTGGCGGAGCTGGTTGTGGTTCGCAGCTTTGGTGATCCCATCTATCCCGCGCTGGTGCCCGTTGATCGCGTGGCGCGGGGCGGGCCGGACAAGCCGTGGCACATGCTCATCAATGCCGACAACTTCCACGCTCTCCAGCTCCTGCTCTATGCCTATGAGGGCAAGGTGGACGTGATCTACATCGACCCACCCTACAACACCGGCGCACGCGACTGGAAATACAACAACGATTACGTCGATAAGGGCGATTCGTTTCGGCACTCGAAATGGCTTTCGATGATGAAGAAGCGCCTGCTGCTGGCGAAACGGCTGCTAAAGCCAAGCGGCGTAATGATCGTCACCATCGACGAACACGAAGTCCAACATCTTGGCGTGCTCTTGGAGCAAATGTTTGCGAGCTACTCGCGGCAAATGGTCACCATCGTGATCAACGAGAAAGGCGTCGCGCAGGGGAAACTCTCGCGGGTGGAAGAATACGCCTTCTTTTGTTTTGGACCGAAAGCAGACATCCCACCGCAGAATGATGATTTGCTCGCACCAGACCGGAAGGACAGCAAACGGTTCAGCTTGCCGCGATGGGAGTGGTTACTGCGTGGCGGCACTAACTCGCGGCGCGAGGACCGAAAGCAGTTATTCTTTCCGGTCATTGTGGACCCCACGGTGCCCAAGATCGTCGATTTCGGAGAACCGTTGCCTTTCGATCAGCAACCGAACCTTGAAACGAAAGACGAAATGCGCGTTGCATGGCCTTTTCGGACGGATGGTTCTCTTGGCAACTGGCGCGTGAGCCCAGGAACGCTGCGTGAGTATTTGAAGAAAGGATACGTGAAGCTCGGTGGCTACGATGCCGCCCGGAAAACATGGACGATTCTTTACCTCGGGAAGAAAGCGCAAAAGCAGATCGACTCCGGCGCGATCAAGATAGCTGGTCGTGATAAGCAGACGGGCGCTGTGTCTCTTGAGTTTACGGCAGGAGAGCAGCGACAGATTAAAACCGTGTGGCACCGCAGCGGCCACGACTCAGGCAATTACGGCTCCACGATGCTGCGCACAATTCTGGGCGAAGGCGGTCTGTTCGCGTTCCCGAAATCACTGTATGCCGTGCGGGATACACTTCGCGTCGTCACCAGCCATCAGCCTGATGCGCTGATCCTCGATTTCTTCGGGGGTTCGGGCACGACGCTTCACGCAACCGCCTTGCTCAACAATGAACTTGGCGGGCGTCGCCAGTGCATTCTGGTCACAAACAATGAAGTCACTGACAAGGTGGAATCAAAGTTAGTGGAACAGGAGATTTTTCAGGGCGACCCAGAATTCGAGCGGCATGGCGTGGCTGAGACAGTTGCATGGCCGCGGTGTCGTTCCGTGGTCACAGGTTACCGCTTCGATGGCACACAGCTTACAGGAGACTATTTGGATGGTCTTTCAATGAGTGAAGGCTTCGATGAGAACCTCGAATACTTCCGCGTCGATTTCCTCGACCCCGACGAGGTGGCGCGTGGCGACGCGTTCAAGGCCATCGTGCCGATTCTGTGGATGGTGGCGGGCTGCCGTGGCGAGCGTGAGGACTCGAAAGGCTCCACGCCGTGGTTCATCCCGAAGCACTCGCCGTTTGCTGTATTGATTCAGGAGAAGCAGTTCCGCGAGTTCCGCGAGAAGCTGGCGGAGCGGAAGGACATCGAATGGGTCTTCCTCATCACGGACAGCGAGGAGAACTTCGGCCAGATGCGGCGGAAGCTGGGGCGCAAGCATGAGTGCGTGCAGCTTTACAAAAGCTATCTGGAAAATTTCCGCATCAACACGCAGGACGCGCTGAATGGCTGACCGACGATTCCCATGAAGTTCGAACTCAAAGACTTTCAGACGACTTCCGCCCGGGCCATTCTCGATGAACTGGACGAGGCGCGCGTGGCAGCCAGCAAGGGCAAGCTGCAAGCGGTGGTGCTCAGTGCGCCCACAGGTTCGGGCAAGACCATCACAGTCGCGGCGGTGATCGACTGGACCTTCGGCGGTGCGGACGGCATTGCGGCGCGGCCCAATACCACCTTCCTCTGGCTCTCCGACTCGCCGGAACTCAACCAGCAGAGCAAGGGCAAGCTGCTGGCCGCGTGCGATCATGTGCCGTTTCACCGTTTGGAAACAGTCGAGAGCGACAGCTTCGACAAGGAGCGGCTTGAGCCTGGTCATGTGTATTTCATCAACACGCAACTGCTGGGCAAGGACAAGCTGCTGACCAAGGGCGGTGACAACAAGGCCTTTACCTTCTGGCAGACCGTGGCGAATACCATCGCGGCAGGCCCGGAGGATTTCATTTTGATCATCGATGAGGCGCATCGTGGTGCAGGGGTGAGCGAGAAAGCACGCAAACCCATCATGCAGAAGTTCATCACCGGCTCTGAAAGCGATGGCCTTCCTGCCGTGCCGCTGGTGCTGGGCATGAGCGCCACGCCACAGCGGTTCACCGAACTGCTCGGCAACACGACGCGCACTCAACGTCCCGCCAACATCACGCCGGAAATGGTCCGGCAAAGCGGGCTGCTCAAAGACTTGATTGTGGTGACGACGAACCAAGAGGAGACCCTGCATAGCGACCTCACGCACCTGCAACATGCCGCCGCGCGCTGGAAGCACTTCCGCGAGCGATGGGCTGCCTACTGCACCAAGGAGAAGGAAAAAGAGATCGTGAAACCTGTGCTGGTGATTCAGGTGCAGGACGGCCATGGAGATGCGCTCACCGCCACGCCGCTGCATGATGTGGTGACGGTGATCCAGCGGGAAACCGGCCCGCTGGCGCTGAATGAGATCGTCCACTGCTTCCAAGACAAAGAAGAGATTCAATACGGCGGCTGCATCATCCGGCGCATGGATGCCTCCCGCATCCAGGACACGCCCGATGTGAAGGTGGTGCTGTTTAAAACCGCGCTGACGACGGGATGGGACTGCCCTCGTGCGGAGGTGATGATGAGCTTCCGTCGATCAGTGGACGCCACGACCATTGCGCAGCTTGTGGGCCGGATGATCCGCACACCGCTTGCGCGGCGCATCGAAAGCGATGAGGCGCTGAACATCGTCGAGCTTTTTCTGCCCCACTACGACACGGCGAATCTTGAAAACGTCCTGAACGCGCTCCGCAATCCCGAGGCTCACGACGGCGTCGCCAGCCATGTGACCACGCAGGCCGTGGAGTATGCGCGCAATCCGGCGTTTGCTGATGTCTTCAAGCACCTGGCGACATTGAAAACCTACAGCGTGGATCGCGCACCGAAGATGACGGATCTAAGACGTGCGCTGCGGCTGTCGGGGATGCTTATGCAGGAGGGAATCCACAAGGAAGCCGATGAACAGCTCCGGCAGAAGCTCACCGACAAACTCGCCGAACTCCGCGACCGCTATGCCACGAAGGTGAAGGAATGGGGCAACATCGTGCGGGAAAGTGGTGAGATTGAAGTGGATGTGACTTCCGTAGCCATCGGCGCGATGAACGTGACCGGACGCAAGACCACGCGGATGCTCCTGTCCGAGGAAAACATCGACCAGCTCTATGAAGAAGCGGGCCGAATGCTCGCAGCGGGCGAAGGACTCCACCGCACCTACTGGAAGCGATTCCAGAACAAGGAGAAGCCAAGCGAGGCGAAGCTGGAGCTCTTCGCCCTCATGCGGCAGGGCGAAACGTTGCCCGCATTGGAGAAACTGGCTGAAAATGAGTTCAAGATGCTTTGGGACACGCACAAGGGGGAAGTCGCCAAGCTCACCGCGTCCGAAAAAGCGCGCTTTCAACAGCTCAAACTAGCCAGCGGCAAAGCGGTGGAACACGAATGGGAGCTGCCGGAGCGAATCGTGGAGAAGCCGGGCAAGCATGTTTGGAAGAACCACTTGTTTGCCACCGACCAAGGCGAGTTCTCAGCGGACCTGAACGGCTGGGAGAAGGCTTTCATGAAATGGACTCAGGAACAGGACGACTTTGTCTGCTGGCTGCGAAACCTCCCGCGCCGAGATTGGGCTTTCTGTGTGCCATATGAGAAGGGCGGAGAAAAAGCATTCTACCCGGACTTCGTGATCGTGAGGAAGAAAGGCAAGGGCTATGCCGTGGACATTCTTGAACCTCACGACGACAGCCGTCTCGATACATGGGCAAAGGTGAAGGGGTTGGCGAAGTTTGCTGATGAGCACGAGATTTCATTCGGCAAGCTCATGGTGGGGCGAAAGGTCGGCGACGCTCTGCAAGTGGTGGATGTCGCCGATCACCAGGCTCGTGAGAAGGCACGGAAGATGGGTTCAGCTAACGATCTTGAGGCGCTTTTTGGAGGGCTGGAATAGGCTCCATTGGCTGCGGTGTCCTCTTTTATGAGGCATCGACTATCCCCGTCTCTCCCGGCCTCTCCGCCTATGGTGTCCTTTTCAATGAGGCACTGCGTGCTCCAAGATCAAAATCGGGAGGCTCGACATTCTTGGCGGGGCAAGGCAGTATCGGGCTGATTTATGTCTGGCTCGCGTTTCAAAATCACCGTCTTCGTTGTTGTTTTCGCCTGCGCGGGAATTTTTCTTTGGCGGGTTTCGCCGCGTCTGGTTTCGCGCGCGGTCGTTGAACCGGTTCCCGTGGCAAAAGTGAAATCAGACGTGGTGGCGCTGGCTCCGGCTTCAAACTCGCTTCCTGTCGTGCAGCCGCCGCGTGTGATTCCTGCGGAGCCTGATGCAAAGGATGTTGCGAGGTCCATGAGACAGGATGTGCGCTGGGAGGCGGCGATGCCGGAGAATGCATTTGCGGGGTTTCGTGCTTGGACGCGGGAGTTTGCGAAGGCGAAAACGGACGAGCAGAAGGCCGCGATGCTCACTGAGGGACTGGAGCTGGCGCAACAGAGGCGGAATCAGATGTCGGACCTCATTGATCAAGATCCGAAGCGGGCGCTAGAGCTGGCAGTGCCGGTGGCGGTGCGGCGGGTGTTGCCGGCAGATGTTGTCGCGCTGTTGGAGGAACCTGTGAGAGGGCGCGGCGATTTGTTTGTCGTGGCGGCGGTGGCGGCCCCGGGGAAGACACTGACCATGCGGCCGGTGGAGCGCAGCGTGACGATGAAGGATGGACGCGAGTTCAAGGCATTCACTTTTGGTCGCCGCGATCTGGTGCCGACGCGGGAGAACATCGCGGTGCAAGGCATCGCGCTGGACGGCAAGCTGGCGCTCACGGAACTGCCGGGGCGCATCATGGAGCCGGTGGAGGTGGCGGATTTGAAAGCGGGCGCACAGGTGTGTCCGACTTCGGGCTTGGTGACGAGCACGACGGGTGATGAGGTGGTGGTGGATTGGGATGGCTCTGATCCATCTTTTTTCTGCGGGCCGAAACATGCGCTCGATGTCATGATCGCGGCGGCGGGCGATGAGTCGACGCCTGGCGATCCCGTCGCAAACAGCGCGAGCACCGAGGGCACGAAGAAGCTGCTGATCATCCGCGTGGATTTCCCCGACCAACCCGGCGAGGTGGTGACCGATGCGACGCTGACGACGCTGATCGCCAACATGGTCACACACTGGACGGAGATGTCGTATGGCAAGATGACGTGGACGGCTCTCGGCGCGGGATCGGATTTCACGCCGACGCTGCGGCTGCCGCTGGGTCACGCGAGCTACACGGGCTTCTCCACGATGCTGGCGGCGGCGCGCACGGCGGCGACGGCGGCTGGTTTTAATTACACGAACTACACGCACGAGGTCGTGGTCACGGGTGACAAACCGGACGTGAGCTTTGGCGGCATCGCGTATGTCGGCGCGCGTGGCGCTTGGCTGGCAAACTCGCAGTGGAACCTCGGTGTGGGCAGCCACGAGGTGGGACACAACTTTGGACTGAATCACTCGGGCTTTTGGGACACGGACGACGGCACCGTCATCGGCAGCGGCGCGGCAGTGGAGTATGGAAATCCCTTCGATCAAATGGGTGGCGCGAGCAGCTCGCAGGATGCGCACTTCGGCGCGCGGCAGAAAAACTATCTCGACTGGCTCGTCGATGCGGACGTGGTGAAGATCACGACTGACAGCACGACGACAACGCGCATCCGCGCCTTTGATCGCAGCGCGGCTGTGGGCGACAAAGCCATCGCGGTGGAGCGCGCAGGCACGAGCAATGATTACTGGATCGACTACCGCCAGGATTACGCCGACACGAATCTATGGATGCGCGACGGCGTGATTTTGAACTGGGGCGATGTGACGATCAGCAATGGCAAGCCGCTGCTGCTCGACAACGCGCCAGCGACGAGCAGCAAGGATGATTGTCCTGTACTCATAGGCCGCACGTTCTCGGATGCGGCGGCGGGCATTCACATCACCCCGGTACTGCGCGGCGCGGACGTCGATGGCACGACATGGATCGATGTGACGGTGAATCGCGGCGCGTTTGCGGGGAATTTGAAACCATCGGTGACGATGGCGGCCACGAACTTGAATCCGGCGATCAGTGCGAGCGTGACCTTCACGGCGACGGCGACTGATCCGAACGGCGACACGCTCGGGTATCATTGGGACTGGGGTGACGGAACGTTCACGGCGAACAATAGCAGCACGGCAGCGAAGAGCTGGAGTACCTCGGGCACGCGGACGGTGCGCTGTTATGTCACGGACATGAAGGGACTGACGACAACGGGCCAGGTGCTCATCCAAGTCGGCACGAGCACGACCTTCTTCATTCAAGGCATCGTCAAAACAACGGCGGGCGCACTGGTCGAAGGCGTGCTGGTCAAAGCGGATGCCACTCACACGGACACGACCGACAGCGAGGGCTACTACGCGATCACCGGCCTCAACGCTGGCAGCTACACGATGACAGCGACAAAGATCGGCCTCTCGATCCAACCTGATGTCGCGTTCTTCACGAACCCAGTCGTGGTCGGCCCGAGCAAATTGAACATGAATTTCATCGCGCCGCCTGGCTCGCCTTACTTCGCGACGATGAAAGCGGGCCTGCTCGATCAAGGCTTCAACACGGGCGCGGTGATCGTGCCGGTGAGCGATGCCGACACGCCGGTGACGAGCCTCACACTCACTGGATCGTCGTCAAACGTCGCGGTCATTCCTGATGCGAGCATCACCTTCGGCACTTCGGGGACGACCGTGCGCACGGTCACGGCGGCGGCGATCAGCACGGTGAGCGGTCCGGTGAACATCACCATCACCGCGACGGACCCCGAAGGCGGCACGAACAGTTATGTCTGGCCCGTCACGGTGAATGCGAAGCCGGTGAACACGGTCACGACGAAGACCACGCCGGAGAACACGCCTATCGACATCGACTTGCGCACATTCGTCGCGGACGATCTCACGGTCGATGATCAGATCGGTTTTGAACTTCAGCGCGCGCGCGATGGCGTGGTGACGTTGCTGCCCGATGGTCACACCGCGCGCTTCACGCCTGCGCCGAACTACAACGGCGCGGCGTCGTTCCGCATGATCACGCGCGATCAGTCGCTGGGCACGCGCGTGTTGTTTCTCTACGACTTCGAGCCACCCGATTTGGCGACGGATGCGAAGAGCACTGACCAGTCGAACTTCAATCGCACCGGCACTCTCGAAGTCGCAGGCGTGGGCGGCGAGTATTCGTATGGCGCTGATGTGCCCGTCGTGATGGCACCGTGGAGCACGCAATCGCTCAGCCTTAGCGAAGCGGGCACTGGTGGCGCGCGTTTGCGCCGCACGCTCGCCGCCACCGATCAGGACTTCAACGATGCCGACTGGTCCTTCTCCGCGTGGGTGAAGCGCTCGACCAACGACACTGAGGATTTTATTTTGCACCTCGGCAACGGTGACGGACACGGCCCCGACACGGAGCTGGAACTTTTCTTCGCGGCAGGGAGCAACACGCTGCGAATGCAGAAGTGGGGATCAACATTGGAGAAAGAAATCGTCGGCCCGAATCTGAACATCGGCGAGTGGCATCACGTCACGCTGACCTATGACCGAACCGCCACAAACACCGGGACCTTTGCGCTTTATGTCGATGGCTATGCATACGGCACGGTGGCAACGGTGACGATGAATGTCGTGCAAACCGCCTCGTTGCAGATCGGCGCACTCAACACCACCACGGCGAGTTTGGATCGCTGGTTCGATGGCAAGATCGAGGACGCGCTGTTTCAAAGCGGCATCAATGGTCGCGCGGAAATCTGGGGCCTCGCCCATTTCAGCGCGCGGCATTATAACGGGCTGAGCGCCACAACGACCGTGAACGTCACCGTCACCGGCACGAATCAGCCGCCTGCGATCACCGCGATCCCAGATATGTATCTGCCCGTCAGCGGCGCGTCCGGCCCCATCGCGTTTGTTTTGTCCGATGCGGAAACGGAAGCGCGCAGCGTCACCGTCACGGCTGCATCATCGAACACGGCGCTGCTCCCTGTCTCCGGCATCGCGTTCAGCCCTGCGCCCTTGTGGGCGAGCAGTGACATCGGTGCGGTTGGCGCGGCGGGATCGCTGACGGAAGACAGTGGCACCTTCATCATCGGCGGCGCGGGCGCAGACATTGGGCCGCTCTCCGGCGATGAGTTCCGCTGGGTGAGGCAGGATTTCTCGGGCGATGCGGAGATCATCGCGCGCGTCGAGAGCATGGATCACACGAACCAGGATTCGAAGGCAGGCGTGATGATGCGCAACTCGACGACGACCGCATCGCCCTACGCGCTGGCCTGTGTGACACCGAGCGGCGGCGTGTCATTTCAATATCGCGCGACGGAGTCAACGCTCGCGGTCATCAAAGCCACGATCAACGCCGTGGCCGCGCCGTGCTGGCTGCGGCTCGTGCGCAGCGGTGCCAATTTCACCGCGTTTTATGCGACCGACACGAACGGAGTCGCTGGACCATGGCTGCCCATCGGCACCGCGCAGGCGATCACTTTCCCTGCGGCGACGAATGCCATCGGCCTCGCCGTCACCAGCAAGGTGGATGCGACTGTATGCGCCGCTGTCTTTGATCACCTCGGCGGCACGGTCGATCTCGGCGGCGAGCGCACCGTCACGCTCACGCCGACTGCGGCCGCGTCAGGCACCGCCGTGGTCACACTCACGGCGAACGATGGTGCGACGACGAGCATGCGCACGATCAATGTCATCGTCGATGGCGCGCCGCCGAGCACAACCGTGTGGAATGCGATCACGACGGGCAGCACTTTGCTTTGGAGCAGTGGCGCGAACTGGACGGGTGGTGTGCCGCCGCCGAGCAGCCGCTTTTCCACCGCTGAGTTTTTCACCGGCCAGACTTTTGTCGCAGGCACGATCACATCGAGCAACGACACGGCCATCGGTCACGCGCTCAACGTGCTCACGCTGGGTGGCACGGGCCCAACGACCGGCACGGCGACGATCAATGTCAGCGGCAATCCCATCGTCTTGCGCCGTGAGACCTCGCTCAATCCCGTGATCAATTTGACCGCGACCAACGGCACGGGCCTCACCTACAACGTCAGCGCACCCGTGACTCTCGATGACGCCACGACCTCGCAGGGAGCTGGCACGGCGACGTTCAACTTCAGCGGTGGAGTGAGCGGTGCGGGCAGTCTCACGAAGACCAGCACGAGCAGATTGATTCTCTCCGGCACGAACACCTACACAGGTGGCACCACGATCACGACCGGCACCTTGCAGTTCGGCTTCGATGGCGCGACCGGCACGGTGCCTGCGGGTGATGTGACCAACAACGGCTCGCTGCGCTTTGATCGCACCGGCACGCTCATCGTTCCCAACAACATCAGCGGTAGCGGCGGGATCACCATCGATTGCCCGATCAGCGCAGGCACCATCGTGCTCAGCGGAACGAACAGCTTCACGGGTGGCGTCACGGTTGCATCGGGTGCCTTGCGCATCACCAACAGCACCGCTCTGGGCACCACCGCGACGACCAAGACGATCAATCTGACCGCCGGCTCCGCAGGGAATTGCCAGCTCCGACTCGATGGCAGCGGCGGCAACATCGACATCGCGTCGGGCATCCGTTACACGACCAGCAACAACGGCGGCGCGATCATCAACGAAGCGGGCGACAACATTGTCCGGGGCAACATCACCTGCGCCGCCGGTGGTGGTGATTCGAAGATTGCCGTCACTGCGGGCACGCTGACGCTTGAAGGCAACGTGACGGCGAACACCACGGGCCGCACCTTCGTCCTCGGCGGCGCGGGCGCGGGATTCAGCAATGGCATCCTCAGTAACGGCACCTCGACGAACGTGATGGGCGTGAGCAAAACCGACCCTGGTGCCTGGACGATCTCCGGCGTGAATACTTACTCGGGCACGACGACCGTTGGCACTGGAACACTGCATCTTGGCCATGCGAAAGCACTCGGCAGCGGCGGCATTATGTTTGGCAGTTCATTCGGCGGCACCAGCATCACGGCGGGAGCCACGCTCAATCTCAATGGACAGCAAGGCATCCAAGAAGTGCTCACGATTCGCGGCACAGGCGTGGGCAGCGCGGGCGGACTGGTGAACAACAGTGCGACCGCAGCCAGCATCGAGACCGGCGTGTCATCCATTTCCACCGTCGCAGGCGGCACCCACAGCACGGTTCCGCTCGTGACCATGACTGGCAACGCCACGGCAACCGCAGCGCTCGGAGTCACCGCCGCGAGCTTCACCATCAACGGCGGCACCACCGTGTATTCCGCCGCACCCACCGTCGCCATCACGGGCGGCGGCGGCGCTGGGGCCACCGCCACGGCCGTGCTCACCGGCGGCGTGGTCAGCAGCATCACCATTACGAACGCAGGCAGCGGTTTCACCACCGCGCCGACCATCGCGTTCAGCGCAGGAACGATCACCAACGCAGGGACAAACCCGACCGGCACTGGCAATGCGACGAACTTCACCGTCAACGGTATCACCGTCACAAGCGCAGGCAGCGGCTACACCGCAACGCCCACCGTTTCATTCAGCAGTGGCACAGGCACCGCCGCGACCGCGAACTTGTCCGCCGTCATCCTCGGCGCGGCGACCACCCTCGGCGGCACGGGCGACATCACGATCAATGCGGACGTCACCGGCAACTTCGATCTCACCAAAACCGGCAACGGCATCCTCACGCTCAATGGCGCGAGCAGCAACACGAGCGCGACAACGATCAGCGCCGGCACCTTGCGCGGCACTGGCAGCTTTGCAGGCAACGTCACGATCAATGGCGGCACTCACGCCCCTGGAAACTCCACCGGCATCACGACCACCAGCGGCAGCTACACCCTAGCCGCTGCCGGGACCTTGCAGATCGAAATCAACGGCACCACGCCCGGCACGCAGCACGATCAAGTCGGCGTCGCTGGCACGGTCACACTTGCAGGTGCGCTCGATCTCATCGCCGCGCCCGCCCTCGCCACCGGCTCCTCCTTCACCCTCATCGACAATACCGGAGCCAGCGCCGTGAGCGGCACCTTCCTTGGGAAAGCACAGAACGCCGAGTTCTACGAAGACGCCCAGTGGTGGCGCATCACCTACACCGGCGGCACCGGCAACGATGTGGTGCTCACCCGCATCACCCCCACCGCCTGGCAAACTTGGCAGGCAGCGAACTTCGGCACTAACGCCAACAACCCCGCGATCTCCGGGGACTCTGCCAATAACGACAACGATGGCAGCACCAACCTGATCGAATACGCCACGAGGATGAATCCCACCCTCAACGACGTCGTCCCGCAGTCAGCGACGAAGAATGCCAGCACCATCGACTTCGTTTACACCCAGAACAAAGCCGCCACGGATGTGACTTTCGTCGTCGAATGGAGCGATGTCCTGAGCGGGGCGAGCTGGAGCACCACCAACGTCAGCGCGCCCAGCGTGCTTAGCGACAACGGCACCACGCAGCAGATCAAAGTCACTGTGCCAGCGGGGAGCGGAGTCACGAAACGGTTTGTGCATCTGAAGGTGATGCGACCGTGAGTCTCTCATTTGCCGAATCCGACACAAGTTTTGCTGCCAGCCTTGAAGCCGATCTTTCAGACTAAAATGTTATTATCTGGCAAAAAAGCGATGTTCTTCATTCAATCCCACTTCAAGCCTCTCGCAGCTGCTTTCGCGCTTACTTTCCTGCTGTCAGCCGAGGCTCCAGCGCAGACGCTTTATAGCAACACCACGGACGGTGCGATTCAATCGACGGGTGCATTCGCGGATGGCACGACGGCTACGATGAATGTGGGCGGTGTGGGGACGGTGGTTACGGATCGGTCGGTGGTGATGGCGTTTCAGTTGCCGAGTTTGGGGGCGGTGAGTAATCCGTTCATGAGTGCTTCGTTTTCGTTCAACTACGCGAGCATGCTTGGCACTCCGCCGATCGTGGATCTGTATGGTTTGGGGCGGCGGGCGAGTGCGACGCTTTTGGCGGGCGACTACCATGGCACGACCACCACGCTGGACGCTACGGATGCAACCTTGCTGCAAAACAATGCGCTCATCCCGACCTCGAGCATCGGCGTCACAACCACGAGCGTCGTGGGGAGTGCGAACCTCATGAGCTATCTCAATGCGCAATACGCAGGCGGTGCAGGTGCGGGGCAGTTTGTGTTTTTGCGTTTCAGTTCGCAGAGTGCGGTGGCGGGCGGAAATCGCTACGCGCTGACTTCGGCGGAAGGCGCTGCGGGGAATGTCGCGATCTGGCCGCAGATCAATTACGCGGTGAATCCTGGGCCTTCCGCACCTCCGCTGGTGACGGTGATTGCATCGGATAACTTCGATGGCTACTCCGGCGCACTCGCGGTAAAAGGAGCGAGCGGATATGGCTGGGCGGGTGGCTGGGTTGCGGGCGCGGCGGGTTCGCTCACGGCGACAACGGTGGCGAGCACGATCTTCGTGGTGCCTGCGGGCGGGGCGATGATCGGCGGCGTGAAGAGCGTGGACATCGCGGGCACGGGTGCGGGTGTGCCTGCGACACGACAACTGACCACGGCGCAAACGGGAACGTTTTATGTCGGCTTGCTGATCAAACTCGGCGGCAATCCCAACACGGGCGACACTTATGCGGTCTCGCTGACGAACAGCGCAACGGACACGACGAACGGCATCAATGTCGGCGTCACAGGGCTGCCTTCGAGCGGGCAATATGGCTACTATTTCCTCGGCAAGGGAACCAGCGTCCCGGCGGAGAACTTAGCCCAAGATGAATGGATCGGTTCCAGCGGCTACGTGACGGATACGCGGTATCTCGTATTGAAAATAGAGAAGACCGCTGCGGGCAATTTCAACAAAGTCACAGGCTGGGTAAACCCGGCGACGAATGCGGAGACGGCCTTTCCGAATGGGCAGATGCAGTTGATTCAGGACTTGGGCATCGCGTCCATTTCGTCGGCGAATTTGCGGACCTCCGGCATTGATACGGGCGACAAGGTGACGATCGATTCGCTGGCGCTCACCAAGAACTTTGCGGACCTCATGGCTCCTGCGGGTCCGGGACCGAGCAGCAGTGCGCTCGTGACGCTCATCCAAGTCGAGACGGCTGCGAATGGCAGCGCGAATGCGCCGGTGCCATCGCAACTGTTCGCCTCGGGACAGTCGCTGACGTTCTATGCGATCTCGCGTGCGGCGGATGGGAGTTTCATCGCGAATGTTCCAGCGGCGTGGTCGCTCACGGAAATCACGGGCGGCGTCTTGAGCCGCGATCTCGT
>JANOBO010000267.1:0-20633 GCA_031411695.1 Verrucomicrobiaceae bacterium | reverse complement strand
TGCGGCATCAAGGCGTGGACATCGTCCCCATCGAGTTCTTGAAAACGCTGCTACCTGAGCCGGGCACGCTCGGCGCTGACACCAAGGGCAAGACCTGCATCGGCAACTGGATCGAGGGCACAGGCAAAGACGGCAAGCCTTTGCGCTACTACGTCTATCAAATCAAAGATCACGAGGACTGCTACCGCGAGACGAACTCGCAAGGCGTCAGCTACACCACTGGCGTGCCGGCGATGATCGCCGCCAAGCAATTGCTGACCAACGCCGAGTACCGGCAGCCCGGCGTGTGGAACGTCGAGCAGCTCAATCCCGATCCCTTCATGGCCGACCTCAACGCCTACGGTCTGCCGTGGACCGAAACCTGGCCGACTGAGAAGATGCCTGGGGAGTGAGTCGGTCTGCCGCCTTGTGCGCAGTTCCAGTCCCAGAGGGACGAAACAAAAATAGCCGTGGGTGACGACCCACGTAGAATGTGAAACACAACCCTCACGACCGGATAGAACCGCGTCAGCGGTGACACCGTCTGCGATGTGTCACCGCTGACGCTGTTCAACTTTGCGCTTCGGCGTGGTGTTTCCGATCCGTGGGTTGTCACGCACGGCTACCTTCGTGTCGTCCCCATGGGACTGAATGAACTAGGCCGGCACCGCACTGCCTCATGCCAGCTTCCACGGCCCGCGATACTCGCGGCTCAGCAGCTTGCTTGCATCTTCGTCGCCGACGATGACTTCCTGCACGGGATCCCATTTGATCGTGCGGTTTGTCATCAAGGCGATCAAGGCAAGATGGCCCGGTGTGGCACTGCGGTGGGCGGTTTCGACCGGAGTGACGGTGGGTTTGCGGCTCTTGACGCAATCCAAGAAATTGCGGTGATGTCCCGATGTTTCGTAGAGTCGTGACTTGATGAGGTCATCACCCAGTTTTGGCGCGGAGGAAGCTTCGATGACCTCACCGTCGGGCTTGTTGTCCTTGCGCTTCTTGATCATCTTCTTGAAGGCTGGGTTCGAGCAGTCGTAGGCTCCATTGCGGTTCACATAGACCCAGCCGTCGGCGCCGATCCACTTGGTTCCCATCTGAATGTCGCCGTGACCGCCGGCGATGGTCATGGTGATGTCACCAGCGTACTTCGCCTCGGCACGATATTTGGTGGCGGTATTCCAGATGTCGGTGCGCGGCGGCATGTCCACCTGCACGGGTTTGACCTCGATGGGCCCGCTGCTGTCCATGTCCATGCCCCAATGGGCGATGTCGCAGTGGTGGCAGATCCAGTCGAGGAGCTGGCCGCCGCCGATGTTGTAATCCCAGCGCCAGTTTTTGTGAACGCGGCACTCGATGTAGTCCTGCATCGCGGCAGGGCCGATCCACAGTTCATAGTCCAGCTCGGCCGGTGGCGGCGTGGCGGTGCGCTGGTCCTTGGTGCCGGCAAAATCGTTGTGCCCGCTCGGCAAGCCGACATGCACTTCCTTCAGCTTGCCGATGAGGCCATTGCGCACGACCTCCGCGCCGATGCGGAAATTAGACTCGCTGCGCTGCCACGAGCCTGTCTGCCAGATGCGGCCGTGCTGCTGCACCGCGCGGACGATTGCCTGCTGCTCGGCGATGGTGCGGGCGAGCGGCTTTTCACCGTAGATATCCTTGCCATTTTTGGCCGCCTCGATGGAAGTCAGCGCGTGCCAGTTGTCGGGCAGCGCCAGCATGACTGTGTCGATGTCCTTGCGCGCCATCACCTCGCGGTAGTCATGGTAGCCTTTGCAGTCCGAGTTTTTGTAGGACTTGTTCACGGTGTCGAGCGCCTTCTGCAGGTTGCGTTTGTCGATGTCACACGCCGCGACAATCTGGCAGTCGGCTTCGTTGAGGAATTTCGCGGTGTTTCCCGGTCCCATCATGCCCCAGCCGAGCACGGCCATCGTGATGCGGTTGCTCGGTGCATTCTGTCCGAAAACGGAAGAAGGAACGATGGTCGGGAAGCCAATGGCGGCGGCGGTGCCTTTGATAAACTGGCGGCGGGAGGGAGGGGATTTTTGGTTCATGGATGTCGTTTTAACGAAGGAGCGATGGCTTGTCCAGCCACAAACTTTGCGCAGCGCGTTGCCATCCCGCCGCAGCCTGTCTATGATGCATCCTATGAGCAGATTTTTTGGAGCACTTTGCGCACTTGTCGGCCTTGCCTCGACAGTTGTGGCTGCCGACATCAAGGAGAAGGCGGTCGAGTACCAGGCCGGCGGCGTTACTTTCGAGGGTTGGAGTGCCGTGGATGCATCGAAGGAAGGCAAGCGGCCTGCAGTGTTAATCGTGCATCAGTGGACGGGCGTGAGCGAGAACGAGAAGATGCGCGCGCGAATGCTGGCGGAACTTGGCTACAACGTCTTCGCCTGTGATGTTTACGGCAAGGGCATCCGGCCCGAGCCGCCTGAGTCGGGGAAGGAGGCGGGGAAATACAAAGGCAACCGCCCGCTGCTGCGCGACCGCGTGAACGCCGGGCTCGAAGTGCTGCGCAAGGATCCCAACACGGACTCCACACGCATCGCGGCCATCGGTTACTGCTTCGGGGGCACGGCAGTCATTGAGCTGGCCCGTAGCGGCGCGCTTGTGAAAGGGGTGGTCAGCTTTCACGGCGGACTGGACTCTCCGACTCCAGCCGACGGGAAGAACATCAAGTGCAAGGTGCTCGCGCTGCACGGCGCGGACGACCCCTTCGTTAAGAAGGAAGATCTGGCTGCATTTGAAGCTGAGATGAAGACCAGTGGCGTTGATTACAAGCTCGTCCAGTATCCGGGTGCAGTTCACGCCTTCACCCAGAAGGCCGCTGGCAATGACAACTCGAAGGGAGCGGCCTACAACGAAGCCGCAGACAAGGCGAGCTGGGAGGAGATGAGGGTGTTCTTTGAGAAGATATTGAAGTAACCGCCGCTGCGTGTGCTGCTGCCGATTCTCCTGGGGCCAGTGCGGCCGGACGAACGTTCTAATCGTCGGCAACCGGGCAGCGGCCCCTCACCCCAGCCCTCTCCCCGTAGCGCGTTGCAACTGTATTCACGCTCATCTACGGGGAGAGGGAGCCTGGCGCTGCCGCGCGATTTAGGCTCCCTCTCTCCGGAGAGAAGTGTTGATGACATCTTGGTGATCTCCGGGGAGAGGTTTCTGGGGTGAGGGGCTGCTTCAACCTGCCGGTGTGTGTCGCGGTAGTCGCGTCCGCCATGTTCTGAGCACGGGCAAAAGAATCAGTCGTTGCGCAGCCGCTCCGCATGATCATAGGAGGCTGATTTCTCCCAAAAGTTGTCCGAGCAACTGCCTACACCTGGACGTTTCTCTCCATCACTCAACCAGCATCGCCCGCCATGATCCGATCTCTCCTGTTCATTTTTTGTCTCATCGCCTCAGCGCAAGCCGCGTCGGCACCGATTCGCGTGCTCTTCATCGGCAGGGAGACGCCCGACCACCTCAGCGGCAAGCGCTGTCATGTGTTGATGCGTGATCTTGGGCGCGATGCGATCTGGTTTGATTTCGAGGCACCAACGGATGCGATGCCGGTTGGTGATCGGTTCAGCCACTATGATGTGGTGGTGAGTGACGGGCTGGATATCAATGGCAGCAAGCCCGCGACGATCCCGGTGTTGAAGCCTGCGTTTCCGACCAAGGAAGACGACACGGCGTTTGTCGCGAAAGTGAAGTCCGACATCCTTGCTGCTCTGAGCAAGGAGCGGCGCGCGGATTACGAAGCCTTCCTCGCACAGCGCGAGCCCGAGAAACGGGAAAAGCGCGGCACGGTCGCCAACTACGAGAAGCGCAAGGAGCCGATCACCTTCCAGTTCCCGATGAGCGTAAAGGGAAGCATGGAGCGCACGCAGGTGCCGGCGGATTGCGAGCTGAGGCTCTTCGCGGGCGAGCCTGACATCACCAAGCCAATCGCTATGGCATGGGACGAGCGCGGCCGCTGCTGGGTGGCCGAGACGCGCGACTATCCGCATGGCGTGGTCGAGAACGGCGAGGGCCACGATGACATCAAGATCTGCGAGGACACCGATGGCGATGGCAAGGCTGACAAGTTCACCGTGTTCGCCGACAAGCTGAACATTCCGACAGGTCTCGTGCTCGTGAACGGCGGCGTCATCGTCAGCCAGCCTCCGCGCTTCCTTTTTCTCAAGGACACGAATGGCGACGACAAGGCCGACGAGCAAAAGGAAATTTTCACTGGCTGGGGCATCAAGGACACGCACGCGCAGGCCAGTAATCTGCACTACGGCATGGACAACTGGCTTTACGGTTGCGTGGGCTACAGCGGCTTCGACGGAAAGGTGGGCGGCGAGACCAAGCAGTTCTCCATGGGCACCTATCGCTTCAAGGCCAACGGCAGCGCGCTGGAGTTCCTGCATCAGTTCACGAACAATGCCTGGGGCCACAGCACGAACGATGTGGGCGATCAGTTCGGCGGCACGGCCAACGGCGCGCCGCTATTCTTCGGCGGCATTACCGCCAGCGCGTATCCGAAGGGGATGAACGGCATGAGCGCGAAGAAGATCAACGAAGTGGACCAGTGCCACACCATCACGCCAAACTTCCGTCAGGTCGATGTCTTCGGCGGCTACACCGCTGCCGCTGGATCGAACTTCATCGAGTCGCCCACACTGCCCGCGCGCTTCCAAGGCTGCGCGATGGTGTGCGAGCCGACGATGAAGACGGTCTCGCTCATGAAAGTGGTGCCGGATGGCGCGGGCTATAAAGCAAAGGACGCCTTCAACCTGTTCGCCAGCAGCGACGAATGGACCTCGCCCGTCCACGCCGAGGTCGGGCCCGATGGCGCGGTGTGGATTGCTGATTTTCAAAACTTCATCATTCAGCATAATCCCACGCCGAGCAAAGAGCGCGGCGGGTTTGAAGCGAAGACTGGCACCGGCGGCGCGCATGAGAATGTGCTGCGGGATCATGCGCGCGGAAGAATCTACCGCGTCTTTGCGAAAGGCGCACAGCCCACCGTGATAAAGCCTTCGCTCGACGGCCCTACGCAATGGTCACGGCTCACGGCACAGCGTCTGGCAGACTCGAATAGGTCCAGTGAGTCCTACGCGCCCTATTTATCCCAGCCCGGTGCTGCCGCCATCCACGCTTTGTGGACGCTCCACGGCCTCGGCAAACTCGACGAAGCCACCCACCGCGCCGCGTTGCTCTCCAAAGACGCGAAGCTCCGCCGCAATGCGATCCGCGCGCTCGGCACGAAAAAAAAATCGCAGGAGCTTTTCTTCGGCACCGGCGTCTTCAGCGACCCCGATCTCTGCACGCGGCTCGCTGCTTTTGTGAAGCTCTCCGAGTTTGAGACGACCGTTGAGATCAAGCATCTCGTGACCAAGCTAGCGTCTGATCCTGCGGTGAAGGGCGATGAATGGCTCACGGAAGCCGCGCGATTGTTGGTGAAGAAACACAAGGCGCAGGCATTCAAGGAAGGACCGAATCTCCTCGTGAACGGGGACCTTGAAAAGATCGACAAAGGCCTTCCCGTCGGCTGGACGCGACGCGACTACGGCAAGAAGCCCGGCAACGCCAAGGCGGAGTGGAAGGAAGTTCACGGCGAGGGCAACTCGCATGGCGGCAGATTCGCCGTCCGCTGCATCACGCGCGACGATGCCGACACCAGTCTGTATCAGGACGTGCCGCTAAAGCCGAACACACAATACCGCCTTAGCGGCTGGGTGAAGACGCATGCGCTCAAGGGCAAAGTCAGCTTCAACGATCACATCGGCCGTGCGGAGACGAACAAGGACACTGCGAAGCAGAGTGAATGGAACGAACTCGAAGTCGTTTTCATCAACAAGGACAAGCCTAAGGCCAGCATCAATCTGCTGCATGTGGCCAAAGGCGATGGCTTTTTTGACGATGTGAAGTTTTGCGAGGTCACGCCGATCGAAGATCCCGCCGAACAGAATCTCGCTGGCGACCCAAAGCGCGGTGAGAACATCTTCTGGAATCATCCCGTTGCAGCGTGCAAGAACTGTCACATTCTCAAAGGGCAGGGGAGTCCGGTCGGACCTGCGCTTGATGGCATCGCCACACGCAAGGATGAGGCTTACATCACTGAGTCGCTCGTGAATCCCAACGCGACGCTCGCCGAAGGATACGTCGCCACGCCCATCAGCCCGATGCCGCCGATGAATTTGATTTTGAAACCGCAGGAGTTCGCCGACGTGAAGGCCTTCATCCTCTCGCTCAAGGAGCCCCCAAAGTAGTGGGAGCTTCAACTCGCACGAGCGAGCCGCCTTCTAACCGCCCGCTCAAATTCCATCGTCGATCTCATGAAAACGCCGCTCCTCCTCGCACTCACCGCCTTCGCCTCGGCGCTCGCCGCTGCACCGGCCTTTGACGATCCGAATCCTCAGCGCTACGACTTCACGGCCCGCGCCAGCGAGATTGATCCGGCTGCGAGGGAACATCCCGAGATCGACTTTGTTTTCACGAAGAAAGGGAAGTCATCCGACCTTGAGCACGCAAACGTGGACACACGCGTAGCTCCGCAGGGCAGGCTGGTCGTCTGGCTCACGGGCTACAGCGCCCCTCTGTTTGAGCGCGTGAACAGCTACGGCCTTCACGCGATCCAGGTGAGTTATGCGAACGGCTGGTTCGGAAAGTTTGGGAACGGTGCGCCGCCGGCGGATGACAAGTTCCTCGGCAAGATCAGGCTCGAGGCGGCGACGGGCGAGGACTTCAGCGATGTGGTCACGATTCCCAAACCCGACGGCATGATGGAGCGCGCGTTTCAGTTTGTGCGGTGGCTCTCGAAGTCCAACCCGCCGGGAAGGTGGGAGCAGTTCATGGCGGAAGACGGCAAGGGTCTGCGCTGGGACAAGGTGATCATCGCCGGCTCCTCGCATGGCTCCACGACTGCGGCGCGGTTTGCGAAGCAGATGAAGGTGGACCGTGTGGTCATGTTCTGTGGCCCGCGCGATCAATATGAAACTTGGCAGGCGCTCCCGTCCGCGACTCCCGCGAACCGCTTCTTCGGTTTCAGTCATGTGCTCGATGGCGGATGGTCGGGCGATCACAACTGCCGCTCGTGGGAGCTTCTCGGGCTGCATCAGTTTGGTCCCATTGTGAATGTCGAGGTGACCAAGAGGCCATACGGCAACACGCGGCGTCTCATCACGAATGCGGATGTGAAGGGCGATGACAAGCGTGCCCACAGCTCCGTCGTTCCCGGCAGCGCGGCGGTGAAGGACACGGCGGGGCAGTTCATTCACGAGGACGTGTGGCGCTATCTCTTCACGCAGCCAGTCGAGGAAGTTGGCCAGCCGGTGCCACCCGCTCCGGACTGCGAAAAGTATCTGCGCAAGCCGGTGCCGAAGCCGACAAAGAAGTAAAAGTGAGGCAATTCGAACGGCTTGGTGCCGTTCAGAGGCGATGCGCATATTCACCAGCCTGCTGATCGCCCTGTTCGTTTCCATTTCCTCGTTTGCCGAGACTTCAAAGCCAAACATTCTGATCTTCTATGTCGATGACATGGGCTGGGCGCAGCCGGGATGCTATGGCGGAAAAATGGCGCCCACGCCAAACATCGACGCGCTTGCTGCGGGTGGTGTGCGCTTCACCGATGGCTACTCGTCAGGCTGTGTTTGCTCACCGGGCCGCGTGGGGTTGATGACGGGCCGCTATCAGGCTCGCACGGGTCACGATGCGAATGCGACTCGTGCGGGCCGCGAACTGCTGCTCACGGAAACCACGATTGCGCAGAGGCTCAAGGCGGCTGGCTACAAGACGGGCATCGTCGGCAAGTGGCATCTCGGCGACACTGCGCCCGAGTTCATGCCGCCTGCGCGTGGATTTGATTTCGCAGTCGGCACCGTCGGCAATCTCGGCGAAGGGAAGGGGTCGTCGTTCTACCGTGGCGCGGAGAAACTAGAGGGGCTGGCCGGCGCGCCGGTCACGTCGCCCGTCTATGCACGCGAGTCGGTCGGCTTCATCGAGACGAACAAGGACAAGCCGTGGTTTCTCCACCTGTCCTTCAATGCCGTTCACTCACCTCACGTCGCATCACCGGCATGGCTCGAGAAGTTCAAACATCTGCCGAAGCGAGACCAGCCATATGCTGCCTTGATCGCCGAGGCGGACGAGGCCATTGGCAGCGTGATGGCAAAGCTGCGCGAACTGAAGCAGGAGGAAAACACACTCATCTTCCTCATCAGTGACAACGGTGGCGCTTACACCAACGCGGAAATGGGAGGACTGCGGGGTCACAAGTGGCTCGTGTGGGAGGGTGGCATTCGTGTTTCTTGGATCGCCGCCTGGAAAGGCCATGTGCCAGCTGGCCGTGTCTCAAATGAACCTGTCATTCAGCTCGATGTGCTCCCGACTGTGCTCGCGGCCACCGGCGTCGAGATGAAACCGGACTGGCAACTCGATGGCGTCAATCTGCTGCCTCTTCTCGAAGGCAAGACTGACAAGCTCACGCCGCGCGAACTCTATTTCCGCTTCGGTGTGCAGCACGCGGTGCGCCAGGGCGATTGGAAGCTGGTGAAAGCATCGAAGGACATGGAGTCGATGCTCGTGAATCTCGCGCAGGATCGCGCCGAGCAGACCGATCTCGGCGCACAGTTCCCTGACAAGAAAATCGCGTTGCAGTCACTGTTCGACAAATGGGATGCAACCATGCAGCCACCGCGTTGGGACGATCAGCGCTGGAATGGCGGCGAGGAAAAAGGGGCACGCACAGCAGGGAAGAAGAAAGCGCGGAAGTAGGCTGACCCTAGCGGAAAGAATCAAGTTCCGCCTGCGAGAGATCGCGCCATTGGCCGGGTGTGAAATCCGCAGCCAGCGTGATGCACCCGATGCTTTCACGATGCAGCATCACAACTCGGTTGCCCACGCGGTGGAACATGCGCTTCACCTGATGGTAACGTCCCTCGTGCAGTGTGAGCCGGGCGCTGCGCTCGCCGGTGATCTCTAGTTGCGCAGGCAGCGTGTGGATGTTTTCCGTTTGGAAGTGAAAGCCACGGAGAAAATGTCCCACCGCATCGGGCGAGATCGGCTCGCTGGTCTCCACTTGATAAACCTTCGGCACCTTGGCGCCTGGATCTGTGATCCTTTTTGACCATCGGCCGTCATTGGTGAGCAGGACGAGTCCTGATGTTCCGCGATCCAGCCTGCCGGCGATGTGCAGCGTCGCCTTATCGGGATGGTCTATCAGATCGATCACGGTGCGATGCACGGCGTCCGCGGTGGCGCTGAGAACGCCGACGGGCTTGTTCACCATGATGTGAAGGGCGCGCGTCCCCTGCTGCACGGTTTCGCCGTCGAGTTCGACGCTCATGAAACGGTCCACGTCAGTCTTGGAATCCCTGACGATCACGCCATCAAGCCTCACACGAGAAGCGGCGATCATGCGATGTGCGGCCGACCTGCCGGCGGAGCGGTGCTTTGCGATGAGACGATCTAGCTTCAAGCCGGACAGGATCGACGATACCGCGCTCCCGGCAAATGGCGCGCGGCGCAGAATCATGTATCATCAGCCCCATGCTGGAGGACGCACTTGAAGCATATCCGGTGACAAGACTGCTGGACGACGGGCTCGCCTGCACGGTGAGGCCGTTGGCCAGCGCGGACGAGAACGCCTTTGTCGCGTTTCTCAAGGCTGTGCCCGAGATCGAGCGTCTGCACATCAAGCAGAGACTCGGCAGCGCACGCTTTCGCCAGCGGTGGTGCCGCGACTTGGACTACGACCGGGCGCTGACCATCGTCGCCATCGCGCACGATCACATCATCGGCATGGTCACCCTTCAGCAGCGGCAGGGCGGGTGGAAGCGGCACATCGGCCGTGTTCATTGCCTGACGCATCCGGAATACCGGGATGTGGGTGTGAGCGGGCTGGTGGTCAGCGAGATCATTGATGTTGCACGGCATTGCGGCCTGCTGCGATTGGAGGCGGAGTTCAATGGCGAGCGCTCGGCGTCCATCCGTTGCATGGAGGAGGCGGGGTTTCAGGAGATGCTGCGCATGCCGCGCTACCTGCGCGACATGGGTGGCGGGTCGCACGACTGGGTGCTGATGGGCATGCCGCTGCGGCCCGATGCTGATCTGACCATGGCGGGCGATTGATGTCGCCATGTCAATCGGGTGATTTATCCAGAACCGGCAAAACGCACATGCATCATTGCTCGTGATTTTCGCACCGTTCCCTTCGTTGGTACGACTCCTCCATGGTCCGCATCTCCTCAGCTCGCTTGTTACTCATAGTCGCGCTCCTCGCATCCGGCGCTGTTTGCCTGATTGCGGGGGAAGCGTCTCCTCTCGCAGACGCTGCGGAACAGCAAGCATGGCGTATCGTCTCGAGCCAACTGAAGGCCGGGGCCGATGCAAAAGGCGCGCAGGCCGACGGTGCCACCGCTCTCCATTGGGCAGCCTATCATGACCGTCCGGATATCGTTTCCCAACTTCTAGCGGCCGGGGCGCAGGCTGACCCTGCAAATCGCCAAGGCATCACGCCGTTGCTGCTGGCATGTGAGAACGGAAGTGAGGTGGTTGTGAAATCGCTGTTAGACGCGGGTGCGGATGCGAATGCGCGGCGGCGGGGTGAAGAGTCCGCGCTCATGATCGCCGCGCGCGCAGGCCGCACAGGACCGGTGAAGGTTCTGCTCGCGAAAGGCGCGAAAGTGGACGCGAAGGATCGTGAGGATCAGACGGCGATTCATTGGGCGGCAGCGGCAGGTCATGCGGCGGTGATCCGGGCGCTGATCCACGGTGGCGGGGATTTTCGCGCGAGATTGAAGTCGGGATTCTCACCCCTGCTGTTTGCGGCCCGAGAGGGCCACGGGGATGCAGTGGCGGCGCTGCTCAAAGCGGGAGCTGATCCACGCGACTGCATCGTGACGGAAAAAAATGCAGGCGGCCGGGGCGCACCGAGCGGCACGAGCGCTGTGGATTTGGCAGTGGAGAACGGCCATTTCGAGCTGGCCCTGAAGCTCGTGAAGGCCGGGGCAGACCCGAACGACAAGCGCGGGGGCGTGGCCCCGCTGCATCGGATCACCTGGGTGCGCCGGCCGCCGCGTGGCGATGATGAGGCCGGCCAGCCGCCACCGGAAACTCACGGCAATCTCACCAGCCTCGATTTCATCCGTGCCATCATCGCAGCGGGCGCAAATCCGGACGTGACCCTTTCTAAAGGGGCCAAACCTCGCGTTGCTGGATTGCTGAACTACACGGGCGCCACGCCTTTTCTCCTGGCCTGTCGGAATGCCGATCTGCCTATGATGAAGCTTCTCGTCGAACTCGGCGCGGATCCACATCTCACGAACGCGGACGGCTCCACACCGCTGATGGCGGCGGCGGGTCTCGGATGTCGCGCGCCCGATGAGGAGCCGGGAACCGACGAGGAATGCGTCGCCGCGTGTGAATATTTGCTCAGTCTCGGAGCCGACATCAATGCGGTCGATGAGCACCATGAGACTGCCATGCATGGCGCTGCCTACAAAAGTCTGCCAAAGGTGGCGAAGCTCCTTGCCGACAAAGGAGCGCGCATCTCGGTGTGGAATCAAAAGAACGACAACGGATGGACGCCGCTGCTGATCGCCCAGGGTTTTCGGCCCGGGAATTTCAAACCCAGTGCGCCGGCCATCGAAGCGATCAGCAGCATCATGGTGGCAAACGGAGTGAAGCCGCCGCCGCCGCCTGATCGCGCTGCCGTGCGGAAGAAGGGATACATTCCATGAATGGGTGTACCGGCGAGTCGGTGCGCTCGTGAAAGGCGGCATGAATAGCGCTGTGGCTCCCGTTTGTCGCCACCATGAAGATGACTCACGTCCTGCCTTTTTGTTCTGCTGTCGTCGCGTTGTTCGTGCTCCTGCCAATGGTTGGTAAAGGGCAGGGCACGACCGCCGACATCGAGTATGCGCGGTCTGATGATGTGGGGTTGAAGCTGGATTTGCATCTGCCGCGTGCCGCGAACCCACCGGTCGTCGTTTACGTGCACGGCGGAGCATGGCGCGCGGGATCCAAGGCAGACGTGCCCATCGCCCCGCTGTTGGACCACGGATTCGCCATCGCGAGCGTGGACTACCGGCTCTCAACGCAGGCAGTGTTTCCCGCGCAGGTTCATGACATCAAGGCCGCCATTCGATTCCTTCGCGCGAAGTCGGAGCTGTTTCATATCGACACCAGACGCATTGCCATCATCGGCTCGTCCGCCGGCGGACATCTCGCGGCGCTCGTCGGCGTGACAAATGGTCATGCCGAACTCGAAGGCAAAGTCGGCGGGCATCTCGATCAAAGCAGCGATGTGCAGTGCATCGTCAGCCTGTACGGCGCGTCGAATTTGCAGACGATCCTGTCACAGAGCACCGAGTCCGGACTGAAGATGCGTGTGCCCGCGCTGCAACTTCTCCTCGGCGGCCAGCCGCCGGAGAAGACAGATCTCGCCAAACTCGCCAGCCCGGTCGCGCACCTCGACAAGAACGACCCACCGCTGCTGCTCATCCATGGCGATGCTGATCCACAAATGCCGCCGGACCAGTCGCGGGAATTTGCGAAAGCTTACGAGGCGGCTGCGCTGCCCGTTCGGCTCATCATGCTCAAAGGAGCCAGGCACGGTGGCGAGACGTTTTACGACGCTACAAGCACAGGCATCGTTGTGAAGTTTCTGCGGGCGTCGTTGCAGAAGTGAAGCGGCAAGTAGTCCGGTCACTCCGGGACGGGAGCCAATCGTTCGTGGTTCGCGCTTGGCCTGTTCAGTGTTCGCGGTCCAACTTCAGGCGGGACTCCAATACTGACACCTGTCACGGAGCGCCTGGACTACTTTGAATGACGCGCAGCGTGGTTGTTCCACGCTCAGTGTTGAAGGGCATCGTGGTCTTCCGTCCTCCGGCATCGACGGTGACTTCGTAGAGCCCGCGATGACCGCGTGCGGTGAACGTGCCGGTCGCATCGGTGGTCCCGTTGGCTTTCGTGCGCCAGAGTTTGCAGACGAGATCGCGCCACACCTTGGCGTTGGGTTTCTCGGTCCAGTCTTTGCGCCAGAGCGCGGTCTCGGGTTTCCAGCCTGTGCCTTCGTAGAAGACCCAGAGCATCACCGCGGTGTAAGCGGGGTGACTGTAGGCCATGATGAGGGTATCGCGCAGCCAGTCGGCTTGCAGTTGCTCGTCGCCGTTCGTGTTCACGTCGAACTCGGTGAGTTCGAGGTTTGGCACGAGCGCGGCGAAGCGGTCGCTGATGCGCAGCATCTCCTCGGCACCGGGCAGATGGCTGCTGTGAAAATGCGCTTGATTGCCGATGCCGTCGGGCCGCGCGCCTTTCGCGATGAGGTCTTTGATCACGTCGTAGAACTCGTCCTGCTGCCGGCCTTCGCGGAAGACTTGATCCTCATTGATGAAGAGCGGCAGGCCGGTGCGGGCGCGGGCGGCTTTGAAAACTTCGGCGTAGAGATCGGGGCTGATGGCTTGATCTACAGTGCGGCGCGGGCTTTCCCAGCCGACAGGATGATTCACTGCGTCCCACTCATCGACGAGGCTGCCTGCGCCGTGGATCACAGCGTCGAGATGAGAAAAGATCTTGTCGCGGATGGCTTGCGGGTTGTCCTTCAGCTTCTCGGACCAGTCATCCCACGGCCCCCAGCAGAGGTAGTGACCGCGCACACGCATCCCGCGTTCCTTCGCCCAGGCCATTGCGCCGAGCGTCCACTCCTGGCGGTACGATTTGCCCGTGTTCGACGCGCCGCCTTCCCAGCCGAAGGGCTTGAGGTCATTCTCCAAGACAATGGCGCTGAAGTTGTCCTCGACAATCTGGCGGTACTTTGCCGCGTCTGCGTCGGTACCCATGATGTGCCGCGCTGTCACTGCCGTGCCAAAGGCGAAATGATGCCGCTTCAACTCGATGCTGACTTTTGCATCGGGCATCGGCGCGCCCTTTGCATCCACGACTTCAACTGCGATGTCGGTGGTGCGAATCTTTTCGATGCGAGCGAGCGCCGCCGTCCTCCACGGAGCATCGGCTTCACGACCGGGGTAGCGAATGTAAGGTCGCGGCAGCTTCGCGAGAGCGAACGCCGCGCCGTAGTTGAGCAGGCGCATGTTGGCGATTTCTAGAGTTTGCTTTCTGCCTCCGGGCAAAAGCGAGGCGTGCGTGAGCCCGGCTTTTGAATCCGCAGTCGCCGGAAACGGAAGAAAAACTGTCTCCCATTCAGCAGCGATGTCGATGGCGTCCTGGCCGAGCTTCACATAGTCCGGCGGATCCTTGATCTCGATGAAGACCTGCGCACGGCCTTTGCCATCGCTGGATGAACCCGGCACACAACGCGCGTCGAACACGAGCAGCAGCTTGTCGCCGCTCTTCACATCGCCTTCGAGCGGACAGGTGAGCTGGAGTTGAAACGGCGTGGCCTTGTCATCGAGCACCTCGACGCGCCAGCCTTTGCCGTGCGCGCCAAAGTCAGCCTGCTCTGTCTTCCAGAGTTGCTTGCTGCCCTGCGCCTTCGCGCTGGCTTGCCAGTCGGCGGGAAGGAGGTCGCGCCCGCCGTCGGGAATGGTGGCGGCGTGAGTGGAGAGCGCTAGGAGCGTGGAAGCAATGGCGGCAAGGCGAATGATCATTCGGCATCGTAGATCAGGTTTTAGCAGCGTAAACCCGCGCCTTGAGTTTCCGCGTGCTGATCCGCGATCTCCGTGCCCTGTCCAACTGTGCTTTGTCATCATCTGGGCAGGACGCTGGCGCCGCCCGTGCCGCACGGGCATCTTTGACACCGGGAACGTTTCTACCAGGGATGAGCGCGCGACTGCGAGATGCGACAAACCTACCACCGCAGCGGAGGGAGGATGAGTGTCGTGTGCGAGAGACCTTGGTTCGCAACTTTGTGGCGCACCCCGCTGGCTGCGCAGATACCTGCGGGGTAATGCTTTTGATGCCCGTGTGCCCGGCAACTCCCTCCCTCGCCAGCTTGCGCGCATCACTCGTCGCGACATGGTGGTGCCGCACATGCCCAAGCCACTCATCGCCGTCACCATGGGCGACCCTGCAGGGGTCGGGCCGGAGGTTTGTCTGCAATTGTTGGCGAATGCGTCGGTGCGTGAGGTCGCGATCCCCGTTGTGTTCGGTGATGCGCGCCTGCTCTCACGATGCGCGCGGCAAACGGGGCTGCCCGCTCCGCGTCGCATCATTTCGGAGATCGAGTGGGCGGAGAAGTGCGCGAGCATCGACGAGCCTGCGGTACTGGATGTGTTCGGCTTTGAAGCGGAGGGTTTTGCTCCTGGAATCGTGAGCGCGCGCACGGGCGCGGCGGGTTATCGCTATGTCGAGAAAAGCATCGAGGCGGCGCTGACAGGGCAGGTGGCCGCCGTCGCCACTGCGCCGCTGAACAAGGAGGCTCTGCATGCGGCGGGTATTCCGTATCCCGGACACACCGAGATGTTTGCGGAGAAAATGAAGGCCGCGCGCGTGTGCATGACGTTCTTTTCGGCGGAGATGATTTGCAGCCTCGTCACCGTCCACATCGGCTATCAGGACGTGGTGCCCGCGCTCAACACGGCGCGCGTGCTCGATGTCATTGAGCTGACTGTCGAGGCTGTGCAGCGGGTGCGGGGGATCAAGCCACGCATTGCCGTTTGCGGCCTGAATCCCCACGCGGGTGAGCATGGACTTTTTGGTCGCGGCGAGGAAGAAAACATCATTGTTCCCGCCATGGCCGCCGCGCGCGCAAAAGGGATCACCATCGAGGGGCCTTTGCCGCCGGACACCGCTTTCATCGCGACGAAACGCCGCAGCGTCGATGCCTACATCTGCATGTATCACGACCAGGCGCTCATTCCGCTGAAGGCGCTGGCGTTCGACACGGCGGTGAACACCACACTCGGTCTCCCGGTGCCGCGCACCAGCGTGGATCACGGCACGGCGTGCGACATCGCGTGGCAGGGCAGGGCAAATGGTACCAGCCTCGTGGAGGCTGTACTCCTTGCCGCGAAGATGGTGTCGTAGTCGGGACGCATTCGTCGGGAGGACATCGCGGCGTCTCGGAGGATCAATCGCTTGAACGTGCTTGCAATGCGTCCTAGAGAATGCGCCACCCGCCTTCCGATTCCGCGAGATGCCCTTTCCGCTTTCCATCGCCATCATCTCCTGCAACGAGCAGGCAAACATCGAGCGCTGCCTGCGGAGCGCGCACGGTCTTGCCTCCGAGATCATCGTCGTGGACTCGGGGTCGAGGGATCGCACCTGTGAGATCGCGCGCGAGTTCGGCGCCGAGGTGCGACACCAAGATTGGCTGGGGCATCGGGATCAAAAGAACGTGGCGCTGAGGCTCTGCACCCAGCCGTGGGTGCTCGCGTTGGATTGTGATGAGGAGCTGTCGCCGGAACTGCGCGCGAGCATCGAGCGTTTCTTCACCGACGGTCAGGATCGCGCGATGGACGGTGCGACGTGCAACCGCAAGGTCTGGTTTCTGGGCCGATGGATCACTCATGGCGACTGGTATCCAGATCGGAAGCTGCGTCTCTTCAAGCGTGAGAAGGCGAGCTGGGCCGGCAGCCCGGAGCATGATTTTATCGAGCTGGACGGCAAAACGTTGTTCCTCGCGGGAGATCTCCATCACTACTCGTTTCCGACGCTGAACCGCTACATCGAGAAGATCAATGTCTTCGCCGATGTCTTCGTGGCACGGCAGAAGGCGGAGGGAAAGAAATGGTCCTTGACCGCAAACATCCTGCGACCCGCCTGGCGTTTTTTCCGCGCGTATGTGCTGCGCCGCGGATTTCTCGATGGCTTTCCCGGATTGTGGATCGCTGTGGGCACGGCATTTTTTGCTTTTGTGCGCTACAGCCGGAAGTATGAAGACGAAGTGATTTCTCCGAAATGAAGCTGGCCCTCATTTATCATCAGTTCGTTCGCAGCGGCGGGCTGGAGAACTACCTCATCGAGTTTGCCTCGCGCCTCTCCGATGCAGGCCACCAGATCGAGCTGGTCACCGCGAGCATCGCGCCTGAGGTGCAGGCAAAGCTCAACGCGCCCGTGCATCCGATCCGGCTCGCGGGCGGCTCGAAGATGGTGGCCATGTGGCAGTTTGCCCGCGTCTCGGCGCGCATGGCAAAGACACTGCCGGTGGATCTCTCCCTCGGATTCGGCCGGACTTATGCGCACGATTTGCACCGCGCGGGTGGCGGCGGGCACGTGGTGTACTCACGCCTGCTGCCTTTCTGGAAACGCTACGGGCTGAAGAACCTCCTGGAGCTTCACCTCGAACGGCGGCTCTACACTTCGGGTGAGACTCGGCACTATGTGACGAATTCCGCCCGCGTCTCCGCGCAGCTTCAGGGTGCCTACAAGACGCCGGGGGATCGCTTCTCAACGATCCACACTGCGGTTGACACGCGCGTCTTCAGGCCGGCGGCGGACCGCGCCGCACAGCGCGAGTTCATCTGCCGGAAAATGCAGACCGATGAGGGCAAGCCCGTTTTGTTGT
The DNA here is from genome assembly GCA_031411695.1 of Verrucomicrobiaceae bacterium. Taxonomy (GTDB): domain Bacteria; phylum Verrucomicrobiota; class Verrucomicrobiia; order Verrucomicrobiales; family Verrucomicrobiaceae; genus JAIBCL01. The sequence goes on along the minus strand of JANOBO010000267.1, from coordinate 3,223 downwards.
TCGTTTCACTCAGTCACAGACGGAAGGGATTGGACGCCCTGCTCACTGCCATGCGGGATGTGGATGCGACGCTTTGGATCGCAGGACGGCCGCTCGGGAGCATGTACGAGGCACAGATCAGAGTGCTGGGCATCGGTGCTAAGATCAGGGTCATCCCCGTCACGAACAGCCTCGTGGATCTCTACCAGTCGGCCGACTGGTTTGTGCATCCCACGCTGTACGACGCCTGCGCGAACACGGTGCTGCAGTCGATGGCGTGCGGTCTTCCGGGTTTGATCTCGGTGCAGGATGGCGCCGTCGATCATGTGTGCGATGGGATGAACGGGCTCATGCTGTTTCACCCGCAGGACACTGCGGAACTCTCCGGCCGCATCAAGCACGCGCTTGGTTTGTCGGAGGGTCAGCGGACTGCCATGGGCATCGCCGCGCAGGAAACGATGCAGGCGCTGACATGGGGCCGGCATCTCTCGCAGTGGGAGGAGCTGATGGGCGGGCTCGGGGCGCGCGCCCATTGAGCAGCGTGCGGATCGCGCGGGGCAAGTTCACGCGCGGTTCACGCGCATATCCATCCATACCGCGGCGAGTAACACGAGCCCGCGCGCGATGAGCTTGTACTCAGGGCTGACGGAGAGCAGCGTCATGCCGTTGATAAGGCACGCCATGATCAGCGCTCCAAACACGACGCCCGTCACGTTTCCGCGTCCGCCGCGCAGACTGACTCCCCCGATGACGCACGCGGCCACGGCATCCAGCTCCATCCATTCGCCGAGGTCGGTGGTGGAGTTCCCCGTGTAGGAGGCGAGCAGGAAACCAGTGACCGCGACAATGCCGCCCATGATCGCAAACGCGGTCATCACCACCCGCCGCACCGGGATGCCCGAGACGAGCGCGGCCTCAGGATTCCCGCCGATGGCGTAGAGGTGGCGGCCCATGGCCGTGTGCCGTGTGAGTGTGAAAGTGGCGAGGCATACCACGGCGAAGATGATGGCAGGCAGGGGAATGCCGCGATGCTGGTTGGCGATGATGACGAAGAGAAACACGGCCTGCACGCCGATGAAGGTTTTCAAAAACGAAGTCTCGTCGCCGCCATCCTGCCTTCGGTTCCTGACAAACGACAAGACCAGCACGGCGGCCACCATCGTCGCGATCCCATAGCCGACGGCCGGCGTGAGATGATATGAGCTGAGCGCCGAATACAGATTGCTCTGGCCGCCTCCGACAACGGGCACCGTCTCGTTGTCGATGACCAGCCAAAACAAGCCGCGATACACGAGCAATCCCGCGAGCGTGACGATGAACGCAGGGATGCGCTCATGCACGATGAGCCAGCTCTTCGCATGCCAGATCACGATGCCAGCGAGCAATCCGACCGCGAGGCCTGCCGGGGCAGGCCAGCCCATTCTCGTGGTGAGCACGGATGCAATGCCACCGAGCAAGGCGAGGCCGCTGCCGACTGACAAATCAATGTGCCCTGGCAGGATGATGAGCAGCATCCCCATCGCGAGTGTGGCGTTGAGGGAAAGCTCGACCATCAGGTTGGACAAGTTTCGCGGCCCAAGAAACTCAGGTGCGGAATAGCCAAAGAACCCGCAGATGCCGATCAAGGCGATCACGAGGGTGAAGTCGCGGATGGAGAGTTTGGAGTTCATGCAGTCTGAGTTTCGGCAAAAGGATGTGCGGCAAAATATGGGATCAGCTCTTTATGCATTTATTTTTTGCCGGCCTTCATTCATCGCCGCCGCCATGAGCATCTCCTGAGTTGCTTCCGCGCGCGTGAACTCTCCGCCGATGCATCCTTCGTGCAGCATGAGGATGCGATCACTCATCCCCATCAGTTCCGGCAATTCACTCGATACAAGAATGACCGCTTTCCCTTCGGCGGTGAGCCGGTTGATGAGTTCGTAAATCTCGATCTTCGCGCCGACGTCGATGCCGCGCGTTGGTTCATCGAGCAACACGACCTTTGGCGTGGTCATGAGCGCTTTGCCGAGAACGACCTTCTGTTGATTGCCTCCTGAGAGTTTTCCAGCGGCGGCGGTGAGTCCGGTGGCTTTGATGCGCAGCCCGTCGAAGAACTCGCGATTGCGCACGGCTTCCTCGCTGCGACGAATGAAACCGGCGCGGCTGAATTGAGCGAGCGATGAGAGCGAAAGGTTGAAGCCGATCTCGTGATCGAGCACGAGGCCGTAGCGGCGGCGGTCTTCGCTGACGAGCACGATCCCTTGCTTGATGATTTCTGCGGGGCCTTTTGATTTCACCTCACGTCCCTCGATGCGAACCGTGCCGCCGCGCCGCGTGCCCCACGCGCCAAACAGATGCATGAGCAGTTCGGTGCGGCCAGCGCCCATGAGTCCGCCGATGCCGAGCACTTCGCCTGCGCGAAGCTCGAAGGAAATGTGCTGCAATCGAACATCGCCAGACGCCCCATCGGCCACCGTAAGATCGCGCACATCGAGCACCACATCCTGCGGCTCGGTGGCGCGGCGGGGAAACAGATCACCAAGCTCGCGCCCGACCATGTGCTTGATCACCTCGGTCTTCGTTGTCTCGACGATGGGCTTGGTGATGATCGAAGAGCCATCGCGCAGAACAGTGATCCGATCCGCGATGGCGAAGACCTCGTCGAGCTTGTGGGAGATGTAGATGCATGCGATGCCGCGCCTGCGCAGATCGCGTAGAATGTCGAGCAGTACCCGCACCTCCGGCTCGGACAGCGCGGCGGTCGGCTCATCGAGAATGAGAATCTTCGAGTCCTTCGCCAGCGCCTTCACGACCTCGACGAGCTGCTTTTGGCCAACGCCGAGACTGCCGACTTGCGCCGCAGGATCGAGCGGCACTTGGAAGCGTTCCAGCAGCGTCTTTGCCTCCCGGAAGATCATCGGCCAATCGATCAGCCCGCCCCAGCGCTTCGGCTCGCGACCGAGAAAAATATTCTCCGCCACGGTCATCTCATCCACCAGAGCCAGCTCCTGATAGATGACCGAGATGCCCGCCCGTCCTGCATCGGCAATGCCTTCAAACTTAGCCTCGACGCCATTCACTTCAAAACGTCCGTCGTAACTGCCATGCGGATGAATCCCCGACAGCAATTTGATCAGCGTGCTCTTCCCCGCGCCGTTCTCGCCGCATAGCGCGTGGATTTCTCCCGCAGCGAGATCAAAGCTCACATCCTTCAGCGCGACGACGCCGGGGAAGGTTTTGGTGATGGTGTGCGCGGAGAGGA
>JANOBO010000266.1:0-3696 GCA_031411695.1 Verrucomicrobiaceae bacterium | reverse complement strand
TCACAAACTGATCGCGCTTTGGTTTCCACAAGTTCGGCAGGTCGGCGGCGGCGAGTTTTTCCAACACGCTCTCGATCTGCGTCTCGGTCAGGGTGTGCAGCACCATGAGCTTCTCGCCCTTCTTCGCATCGGGCAGACTGGTGACGGCGAAGGTCTGCGTCGTGGCGTCGGCGATCTCATGCAGTTTGTCCTCGATCTTGATGTGCGGCACCATCTCGCCGCCTATTTTGCTAAAGCGGCTGAGGCGGTCCGTGATGGTGATGAAGCCGTCCTCATCGACGGCGGCGATGTCGCCGGTGGAATACCAGCCGTCCTTCAGCACATCGGCGGTCTTCGCAGGATTGTTGAGGTAGCCGCACATGATGTTCGGGCCTTTCAGCAGCATGAGGCCGGCCTCGCCGATGCCGCGCTCCGCGCCCGTTTCCGGATCGACGATGCGCACGGTGATGCCGGGCAGGGGATGACCAATGGTGCCGCGCTTCCCGCCGACCTGGCGAAATCCGGCCGCGCGGAAGTCGAGACGATTCACCGTGACGGCAGGCGAGCACTCGGTGCAGCCGTAGGCTTCCATCGGCGCAAAACCAAACCGATCCGCAAACGCGATCGACAGCCGCTCCGGCAGCTTCTCGGCGCCGACCATGGCAAAGCGCACGCTGCCGAATTGCTCAGGCTGACAGCCGCGCATGTAGATCTGCATGAAGGTCGGCGTGGCCAGCAGGAAGGTGACCACGTTCTGCTGCACCAGTTCACCGATCACTTTGGAGTCCGTGGGATTGAAATGATACGCGACGCCGATGCCGAGCACGGCCGGCGCGCCGAGGGTGCCGGTGAATCCGAATGAATGGAAGAATGGCAGGATGCCGAGCACGCGATCGTCGGGAGCGAAGGCGAAGACCTGGCCGATCTGCTCGACGTTCGATGCGACATTGTAATGCGAGAGCATCACGCCCTTCGGCTCGCCGGTGCTTCCGCTGGAGAAGATGATGGTGGCCAGGTCATCCATCGTGCGCGGCTTGTTCGAGCCGAGCGCGCGCTCGATCAGTGCGACGGGATAAAGCAGCGCCATCAGCAGCGCCGCGATTTTTTCATTCGCGCGTGGGTTCGCGGCGATGTCTTCGAGCAGCACCGTCTCCACCGGCAGCGTGAGATTCAGCTTTGCGAGAAACTTGCCGGAGGCGACGACCTTGCGGATGCCGCACTGCCGGATGCATGAGCCGATGGCTTCGGCACTGAGCGTGTAGTTCAGATTCACCGGCACCTTGCCCATGAGCAGCGCGGCGTAGTTCACCAGCGCGCCGGGCACCGAAGGCGGGAGAAGGATGCCGACCATGTCCTCGTCCTGCCACACAGCCTTCAATCGGCGGCCGAGGAAGAGCGTCTTCGTGAGCGCGGAGAAGAATCCGATGCGCGGCGAGGTGGAGTCGGTCATCGCGAAGCGCAGCGGATGATGTCGTGCCGTGCGCACGAAGGAACGATGCAGCGGGGTCATGCGCTCCTTGCGCAGCGCCCAGGCGTGGGCGCCGAGTTCCGCCACGGCTCTGCGCACTCCTGCGGGCGCGGTGTTCGGCGGCAGGGATGCGCCGTAGCTCACGGTGATTGGATAGGGGAAGGAGCGCGGCAATTTTGAAACGAAGCGGCCTTGCTCGAAGCTGAAGATGCTGCCCCAGACGTTGTCGAGATGCACCGGCACGATGGGCGCATCCACGCCCTTCATGATGCGGCTCATGCCACGGCGGAAGGGCAGCATCTGGCCGATGCGCGTGATTTGTCCTTCAGCGAAGATGCACACGACGTGTCCGTCCTTGATCCACTGCGTCGCGGTTTGCAGCGACCTGATCATTTCGCGCGGCCGCGCCTCGGCGGTGATCGGGATCGCCTTCAACGCATCGGCAAAAGGCCGCACCCACCATTTCTCATAGATCCCTTTGTACAAGATGAAGCGGATGTGTCGGTCGGTGGAGGCGATGAGAAAGCACGCGTCCATGAACGAGAGGTGATTGCACACAAACAGCGCGCCGCCACGCTCCGGGATGCGGTCGCGCCCCACGACGCGGATGCGGTAGAGCGTGTGCGTGAGCAGCCAGAGGATGAAGCGCACGAGAGAGTCCGGCACCAACATCACCGCCCAGATCGTGCCGGCCAGCGTCATCGCCGCGATGATCAGGAAGATCGACGGCGGCGACAGCTTCAAGGATACCGTGAACAAATAGTAGAGTGCCGACGAAAGGAAGATGCCGATGAAGGAGATGAGGTTTGCCGCCGCGAGCACGCCGCCCAGTCGCTCCCGCGCGGGACGGTGCTGCAGCAGCGAGGCCACCGGAACGATGAAGAGTCCGCCAGAGAAGCCCAGCAGGCTGAGATTCATGGCGACGGCGCCGAACGACATGCCCGTGCGGCCCAGCACTGCCGCGAAAAGCGTGAGGCCCATCGCGCCGAGCGGCACGAGTCCGTATTCGATCTTGCCGCCCGACAAATAGCCTGCGGCAAAACTGCCGAGCCCGATGCCGATGGCTGTCGCGGCCTGAAGGTAGCTGCTCTTCGTCGGGTCCGTGAGATGCAGCACATCGGCCGCGTAGCTGACGATGAGCAACTGGATCAGCGCGGCGATGGCGAAGAAGAATGTGTTGCCGAGCAGCGCGAGCCACAGCACGCGATCTTGGCGGATGAGCTTCACCTGCGTCCAGAGATCGCCGACGAAGTTGGCGCGAAACTTTTTCGCCGGATTTGCCGCCGGGACCTGGGTGATGCCAAAGCTCGAGAGCAATCCCAGCACAGCGAGCGCGATGAGCACCACGCCAGACATCGACTGGTGACCGGTGAACGTTTTGCAGAGCCAGCCGCCCGCGATGGTGCCGGTGATGATGGCGAGGAAAGTGGTCAGCTCGATCACGCCATTACCCCACGAGAGTTTTTTCGGCTCCAGCAATTCCGGCAGCAAGCCATACTTCGACGGGCCGAAGAACGCGCTGTGAACTCCCATCAGAAACACGCAACCGATCGTGACGTGGAGGTGATTCGTCGCCAGGCCGAAGAGCGCGATGAGCATGACGAGAATCTCGAAGAGCTTCACGCCGATGGTGACCGTGCGTTTGCTCAGGCGGTCCGCCAGAAACCCGCCGCTCATGGAGAAGAGGATGAACGGGATCGCGAACAACGCGCCGACTGCGCTGACCAAGGTGCCGCGCTCGTCGGCAGGCAGGTTCATCTCGGCGATGAGGAAGAGCGCGAGCCACTTCAGCGCATTGTCACTGAACGCGCCTTGAAACTGCGTGACGACGAGCGCCCAGAATCCGCGCTGGGAGGCGGAGGGAGGTGTGGAAGAGGGAGAGTCCATAGTGGGTGCAGCGGGAGACGTGGGAGATTCAAAGTGTCTCGAGCCAACGCCGCGAAGCGACCTGTGGGAGAGCAGGCGGCCCGCCTGCAGTTTTGCGCGGGTTGCGGAAAACATTGGCGCAGCCAACATGCGCTTGCGAAAAGTATGGGCGTGGTTCTCCGGGACACTGGCGGCAGCCAGCACGGGCTGCTGGCGCACGGTCGGAGACGGTTTGAGCGGACGTGCGTGGAGGATGTCCCACCGCTCGTGCTCGCTGCGCTCGACCGTCCGGCGGGCCGCCGGCCGGGACAGGCGGGCCGCCTGTGCTCCCGTGGGCGCTGCGCGCCGCGCACTCGAGTTGCGAGGGCATTCCCACGTCGTGC
>JANOBO010000265.1:0-15891 GCA_031411695.1 Verrucomicrobiaceae bacterium | reverse complement strand
GCATGGGTGGCGCGGCAGGCTTTGTGAGCCTGCCTCCCTCGATGCGCAGCCGCTGCTCGGCCACGGAGCGCCTGGAGAAACTGCGCCAGACCGGCGGCCGTCCTGAGTGTGAGGCGGCGGTAACCAAGTCTCTCGCGTGGTTCAAGACCAAGCAAAACCCAGACGGATCGTGGGGCCGTGCAAACAAGGCTGCCATGACGGGCTTTGCCCTTCTTTGCTACCTCGGCCGCTGTGAGACACCGGACTCACCGTTCTACGGTGACAACGTGATGAAGGGCATCCTGTACTTGATCGAACTCAGCAAAAAGAATCCGCACGGTATCATCTCGGAGAATTGGGAAGGCGGCAAAGGCAACGCCGGCGCTTACGAGCATGGCATCGCGACTTATGCATTGGGGGAGATGTACACGCTGGCCCGTCTGGGCAGCAAGTCCCTTCCCGGCATGAGGGAGGCCTTTGAAAAAGGCGTCGAGGTCATCATCAAAACCCAGTCTCCAAAAGGCGCATGGGGCTACGGGGGCACCGAGATCGTTTACAACCCGCAGACCGGAAACGACCTCTCAGTCGTCGGCTGGCAATATCAGGCGTTGAAGGCCGCGAAGAACACCAGCTTGAAAATCGACGGGCTCAACAAGTCCATCGACAAGACGCTCGACTACATGCTCACCAAGCAGACGAAGGACGGTGGCTTCGGCAATGCCAACCGCGATCAAGGGTACAATCAATGGAGCCTCACCGGCTGCGCCACCCTCGGGCTGCAGACCCTGGGGAAAGGTCAGAAGAAAAAAGAAATCGCCCGCGGCATCAAGTTTCTCCGCGAGTTCCTGACCGCAGAGCCGCTGGACTGGAACAAGAATTGCAACCTCTACTGCTGGTACTATTACACGCAGACCTTCTTCCAGGCCGGCGGCGACGACTGGAAGTTTTACAACGAACAGTTTCTCCCGCAGATCCTCAGCAATCAGAACGCGGACGGCTCCTTTAAGCCGGGCCGCGCAAACATGCCCTCCGGCAATGCGGCGGACGAGATCCTCCGTCAGGCATTCTGCACCCTTCAGCTCGAGGTTTACTACCGCTATCTCAAGGTCGCAGACCGCGACGACGAGTCGATCTTCGATAAATAGCGCGCACCGCGTGTCTTTGATTTCGGCTGCGCAAAGCAGTTCGCACTCACGGCAAACGCGCAAAAACGCCGCATCAGGGTTTCGCGAGCGCGGGCGTTACGGGATGCCCCTTATCACGTGCCGCATGGGGTGATTGCTTTTGTGAGCGCCGGGCCGGTCGGGTACGCTTCGGGGAAATCAGCCTTCCCATTGCCATGTCACATCCCCCGCTCACCCCAGCCCGCAACGACGACACTCTGGAATCCAAACCGCGCACCGCCTTCGCACGAGCGTGGACAAGAATCGGCGGCGGCTCGCTCGCGCTCAGCTTCGCCATGCACGCTGGCTTGATCATCCTCGCCGGCCTCATCGTGTTCACCAGGCCTCCGCAGCCGCGCAGCATTGACTTCCTCACGTACGGCGGCAGCGCACAGGGAGCTAAAGCCAGCGATGCGCTGCAGCGCCAAGTGGCCCAACGCAAACAACGCGCGCTCACAAGACACGTGCCGCGCGCCAGGATCGCTGTGAACCGTCCTTCCGCTCTCGCGCTTCCTGACGAAGTCGCGCCGATGCCGGAACTTGCCGGCGGAATCGGGCCGGGTGGCAAACTGGGCAGCGGACTTTTTGGAGAAGGTGCGGCCGGCATGGGTCCGCACTCCGCCGGTCCGGGAAGATCCGGTCCGTTCATCGCCGCACTGCCACGCCTTCTCAGCGCGCGATGCTCTTCGGCCGACCGCCTGGAGAAACTCCGTCAGTCCGGCGGCAGGCCTGAGTGCGAGATCGCCGTGACGAAATCGCTGGCGTGGCTGAAGTCGAAGCAGAATCCAGACGGCTCATGGGGCCGCGCGAACAAGTGCGCGATGACTGGCCTCGCGCTTCTCTGTTACCTCGGCCGGTGCGAGACGCCCGATTCACCCTTCTATGGCGACAACGTCACAAAAGGAATTCTTTACCTCATCGAGGCCGGCAAACGAAACGAATGGGGATTCCTCACCGGCGATTTCAAAGGGAGCGCAGGTGCGTATGAGCACGGCATCGCGACGTACGCCCTTGGCGAGATGTATGCTCTTGCCCGCCTCGGTTCCAAGTCGATGCCCGGCATGCGGGAGGCATTTGAACAAGGCGTCGCGCTGATCATTCAGACGCAGAACTCCGAGGGCAAAGGCAGGGGCGGATGGGACTACTACACGAGAAACGTCAGCGAGGGACGCTGGACCACCGGGCGCGGCGATCTCTCCGTCACAGGCTGGCAATATCAGGCGCTGAAAGCGGCGGCCACCACGAAGCTCAAGATCGCAGGACTGCAACCCGCCATCGACCGCTGTGTGAATTACCTTGAGGGCAGCCAGACGAAAGACGGTGGCATCGGCAGCAGCCAGCGTGACCAAGCCTACAACCAATGGATTCTCACCGGCACCGGCCTTTTGGGCATTCAGACGCTGGGCAAGGGCGCACACAAAAGTGCGGTGGCCAAAGGCATGAAATTCCTGCGTCAGTTCATCGCCGCAGAGCCGCCCGACTGGAACACGAACTGCAACCTCTACTCATGGTACTATCAGACGCAGGCATTCTTCCAGGCTGGAGGCGAGGACTGGAAGCTCTACAACGAGCAGTTCCTGCCGCAGCTGCTCGCCAACCAAAACACCGACGGCTCATGGAAACAGGGCCGCGCAAACTGGCCTCTCGCGGACGCCGCCGACCCCATCTACCGCCAGACACTTTGCACGCTCCAGCTCGAGGTGTACTACCGTTACCTCAAGGCCGTCGATGCCCATGAGCCATCGGCCTTCGACCGCTGAGGTCGCGCCGCAACGTCCCGCGCTGCCTCACGGATGAATCAGCGCCGAGATCTTGAAGAAGCCGAACGCGAGCAGGCCGGTGACGGGAATGGTGAAGACCCAAGCCCACATGATGCGCTCGACCAACGTCCACTTCACGCTGCCCCAACGCTTGGCCGCGCCCACTCCCATGATGCTGGTGGTGATGACATGCGTGGTGCTCACCGGCATCCCCATCGCGCCCGTAGCCATCAGGATGCTGGCCGCCGTCGTCTCCGCTACGAAGCCATGCACCGGCTTCATCTTCACCATCTTGTGGCCGAGGGTCTTGATGATCTTCCACCCTCCGGCCCATGTGCCCGCGGCCATCGTCACGGCGCAGGTGATCTTCACCCAAATGGGAATCGCCTCGGACGTGACCTTCAGGAAGCCGAGCCACTCAGGCGCCCCATCGAGCGTGCCGCCCTTCGTCGCGCCGAGAAGCATGAGGGTGATCACGCCCATGGTCTTCTGCGCATCCGCCAGCCCGTGACCGTAGCCCATGTAACCGGCGCTGATGATCTGCAGCCGGCCGAAGATCGTGTTCACCTTATGCGGACGCCAGTTTCTGATGAGGAAGAAAATCAATCCCATGAACAGGAAGCCGATCACGATGCCGAGGATGGGTGAGCTGATCATGGGGATGACCACCTTGTGGAAGATGCCCTCCATGCTGTGCACGCCGGTCTTCGCATCGATCTTCTCGCGGGACCAGATGAGGGTGTGCCAGTTCATGTGCGAGGCCGCGAGCGCGGTGCCGCACATGCTGCCGATGAGCGCGTGGCTCGAGCTCGACGGCATGCCGAACCACCACGTCACCAGGTTCCATGTGATGGCCGAAAGCATGGTGCAGAGGATGAACATCACGCTGACATGCACCTGCGTGCCATCGATGATGCCGGAGATCATCGTCTTGGCCACCTCGCTGCCGAAGAATGCGCCGATCAAATTCATCACCGACGCGAGCACCAGTGCCTGTCGCGGCGTGAGCACCTTCGTGGAGACCACGGTGGCGATGGCGTTGGCCGTGTCGTGAAAGCCGTTGATGTACTCAAAGGCCAGCACGATCAGCAGCACCAGCACGAGAAAAACGAGCGCGGACATGGGCGGGACGCGGGGCGGATCAGGAATACTTCAGCACGATGTGGGAGACCACATTGCCCGCGTCACGGCAGCGATCGACGACCTTTTCCATCAGGTCGTACAGGTCGCGCAGCATCATCACCTGGATCGCATCATGCGAGCCGCTGTAGAGGTCACGCAGCAGGTCGAGCATGAGCTTGTCCGCCTGGCCTTCGACGAGATGGAGCTTTGAGTTCATGTCCGTCATGCGATCGAGATGCAGCTTCTTGCGCAGCTCACTCACCATGCCGACTACCGTTCCTGCCGCGCTTTCCATGAGGCCGATCTGTTGCGTGAGGTCGATGCCCTTCAGCCGTGGCGCGCAAATGAGGAAGCGCTCGGCGATCTTCTCCACCGTCTTCGGGATCTTATAAAGCGCGATGGACAGAGCCTCGATGTCCTCACGCTCCAGCTCGGTGACAAAAGTGCGGCAGAGCTCCTCGTTGATCTTTTCGGTGATTTTCTTGTCCTTGCGGCGCGAGAGGATCAGCTCGTCGAGATTTGCCGAGGTGACGGGCTGCGCGAAGAGCTTTGAGAGTGATTGAATGCTGTTTTGCGCCTCCTTCGCGCTCGCCTCGAGCAGATCGTAAAAGATGTCTGTTTTGCCAAAGAGCTTTTGAAATGAGATCATGAGCAGGGAGTGAGTCCCGCTGCACCGAGCGGATGCGCGCACTTACAGCGCGGGCTGAATGTGTCAATTTTGTAACACAGCGCGTGTGGCAGTTCTCCCTCGCAGTCCGGAAGACCGCTGCCAAACCTCGACACGCCTCCCAACACAGCCGACGACATAGCTCCGGCAGTTTGTGAGCGGACGGAGACGTTGCGGAGCCGGGACGGGCTCGCCTACGCGAGGCTCCAGCCCTTACGCGGCTCGCGTTTCAGGAAGCGCTCCGCCTCGGGCGCATTCTTAAACTTCATGTTCGCCGCGTCCCACTCGAGCTTCTTTCCGGCGCGGAAGGCCACGTTGCCGAGGTGGTTTGCCTCCGTGAGCTGGCCCGCGTAATGCGCGAAGGGGCTGCCCGTCGGCGTGCCATTGCGGATGGCGTTCAGCCATTCCTTGTGCTGGCCGGGTGAGTCGGGAATGAATGGCGCGGGCGGCGTGAAACCTTTGAACGTCTCCTCCGGCAGCAGCACATACTTGCCGTAGTCGGACAGGAGCATGCCCTTGTCCCCGATGAAGAGCACGCCGCTGGCGAACTTTTCAAAGACAGGATTGCTGCTCCACACCTCGGGTTTGTGCGTTCCCTGATGCCAGTGGAGCTTGCATGGCGGCATCTCGCCGCGCGCGCCGTATTCATAGACGGCCGTCATCGATGCCGGGGCGATCTCAGGGTGCGCGGCCATTTCCGAGTGCGCCTCAATCGTCAGCGGCGCATCCAGGTTCAGCGCCCAGAACGGCAGATCATTCCAATGGCTGCCGAGATCGCTCATCGTGCCGTTGCCGAAGTCCCACCAGCGATACCATTTCGGTCCGGGGAAATAGACTTCGTTGTAAGGCCGGTATGGCGCGGGCCCGAGCCACAGATCCCAGTCGAGAAACGGCGGCGGCGTCTGTTTCTCAGCGGGACGCTCCGTCACAAACACGATGTCCTTGTTCGTTTCCGCGTCCTCCTTGCTCTGCAGTCCCCAGGCGCGCGCCACGCACACATGCGCCTCGGTCACCTTCCCGATCGCACCGCTCTGAATCAGCTCCACCACGCGGCGGTAGTTCGGCATGCCGTGAACCTGCGTGCCCATCTGCGTTGCCACGCCCGCTTTCGCCGCCGCCTCGCGGATCAGCCGTGCTTCCTGCACATCGCGCGTCAGCGGCTTCTCGCAATACACCGCCTTCTTGCGCAGCAGCGCCGGCAGCGTCGCATAGGCGTGCGTGTGCTCCGTCGTGCTCACCACCACCGCGTCAAACTCGGAGTCCTTCAGCTTGTCGTAGAGCTGGCGGAAATCGCGGAACGTCTTCACACCCGGAAACTTCGACGAGGCCGCGTCCAGGTTCTGGCCGTTCACGTCACAGAGCGCCACCACATTCTCCTGCGGAATCTGGATATCCGCCGTCGAGGGCGTCTCCGGCTGCTTGCGCTGCCCTCCGCCTGGCTTGCCCCTCGGCGTGCCTGCGCCGGGCGAGATGCCAGTGAGTTCCTTGATGTTCGACGCCGCCCTTCCTCCAGCGCCGATGAAGACCAGATTGATCTTTTCATTCGGCGACTTGCAGCTCACGATGGCCGGAAACCCGAATGAAGAAGCCGCGGCAAGGCCGGATTGCGCGATAAAACGACGACGGGAAAGCGGGGGCGTGGGCATGATTGGTGTTTGGAGGTTGAGAAGGAGGACTGTGAAAACGAATCCGCGCCATGGCGTCTTGCTGGCGAGCTGATCCCGTGCCTCGCCACTTTCCATAGGCTCCGGCCGCGATAAGATCCGGGCATGAGGTTCTGTGACGTTCCGCTGCCTGAGGATTGGGAAGACCTGCCTGCCCGGTGGAAGGACCGCATCCCGCAGTTTGAGTGGTCGCGCCTGCGCGAGTCGCTGCGTCGTGCCGCTGACATCCAGACGCTCATCACCGAGGCCTCAGTGAAGCTCGCTGCTGTCGGGCTGGAGAACAACCGCCTGCACGAAGTGGCGCCCGTCCTCGATTCCATCCGCCGCGTGCGCGCCGTGCTTGATCTGCCAATCGGCGACCGCATTGATCCCGGCGTTCTCTCCCGGCTCTGGGACGCAGTGAATGACATGCACCTTGAGATGACGGTCGCCATTGCATTGGCCAACGCCGAGACCGCCAAGAAGACGGCGCTGAAGCTCGACCATTGGGCGGCAAGGCCGGAAGCCGAGCGACCCGAGGACATCAAGGCGTCCGTGCGCGAGTGGCTGGCTGGCAAACGCGAGGAGCGTTTGTCCCAGATGTCACTGGAAGATCGCGCCGAGGTTGAAGCGCAGGATCGGGCGAATCGTGGCGGGTGATTGCAACTCAATCAGCTGCTTTTGTCGCGACTGCCGCGATGACGCCGATGGCGATGATGAGAAGCAGGATTCCGAGAACCACCCACACAACGATGGACTTGTATTTGATGTGTGGAGTCTGGGCGATGACTTGCGTGTATTCCTCCGAGAACACCACCCTGCCCTTTTTGGAAAGCACGAGATACATGATGTAGGAGCTGATGAGGGTGCCAACGGGAAAACCCAGCAGGCCAATGCCAGACAGCACCGCCGTCGGAATGCGGCTGGATGGTTTTAGCTTCCGTAAACCGGAGCCAATCCAAAACTGCGCCAGAGCGATCAATAGAAAAATGGTGCCGATTCCGATGACAACGGCGGTAAGCTCTTCGGTGTCGCGACCAAGAAAGTTGCTCAATACAATCCCGATGCACAGGACGCCGCCCAGATAGTAGAGCGTTCCCACCGACTTGATTGAGGCTTCGTGATTGATGTGCGCCTTCCGAATCACGTCGGCGTTTGCTATGTCGGATGAAACCAGGATGTCGGCCTGCGGTGGTTGATAGGGATTTATGTCCATCGAGGCTTGTTGGCTTGTGATTGAATGAGCGGCGCTTTACGAAGCCGGTTTCTTCCCGCCCTTGGCCGCATGGGCTTTCTTTTCGCGTGGTGGGAACTCCCAGCTCAGCAGGCGCTTCTCTGCGGGATGACAGACAAGGAAGGCGGAGAATGGCCGGCCTTTCTTGGAGATCATGTTCACGATGAGATCGGTCTTTCCATCGGTGAAAAATTTCTTCGCGTTCTCGACGGTGATCTCCTTTTTGCAGAGTTCCTTCGGCAGGCGCGCATTGCAGGCGGCCTTGTCCTCGACGTTCACCTTGCAGATGTAGCCGGCGGGAGTGTCGTGAATTTGTGACTCGCGCTTCTTCAGCGCGCAGACCGGACACGCGCAGATGACGGGAGACTCTTCCCAGTTGATCTGCATCGAATTCGGGTCGCCCTGCGGGAAGACGAAGGCGACTTTTTGATCGTCCTTCACCTCGAGCGACGCGGAGAATTCCTGGCCCTTCCGGCTGCGGAAGCCTTCGAGCGGACCGACGAAGCGCTTCTCGATGAGCGTGCGGATCTCGTCGTCATTCAGCGCGCGGCTGGCGACATGCTTGTGGACGCGCAGTTTGCACTCGGGATTTTTGCAGCCGAAAAACTCGTCGCTCTGCGTGAAGCCGCGCCCGCCGCAGACGCCACAGGTGACATCCAGCTCCGGATACACGCGCTCCTTCGCGGCCTTGTTGAAGGCCTTGGTCTTGTCCACGATCTCAGTGGTCAGCGCGCGGATTTCCTTCATGAAGGCGGGCCGGCCGAGCTTCGCCTGCTCCATCTGCCGCAGCTTGAACTCCCACTGCCCGGTCATCTCGGGCGAGCGCAGCGCGTCTATGCCGACGGCGCTGATCTGGTCGATGATGTCGAGGCCCTTCTTCGAGACGATCAGGTCACGGCCGGCGCGCTCGATGTATTTGTCCATGATGAGGCCTTCAATCGTCGCCGCGCGCGTGGCGGGCGTGCCGAGACCGCGCTCGCTCATCGCCTCGGCCAGTTCCTCGTCATCGACCAGCTTGCCTGCGGTTTCCATCGCGCCGAGGAGCGTCGCCTCAGAAAAGCGCGCCGGCGGCTTTGTCTGCATCTCATTCACTTCCACGTCGATCGTGCTGGCGTGCTCGCCTTGCGTGGCTGCGGTCAGGATTTTGCCGCCGCCTTCCCCTTGCTCGGCGGCTTCCTCGATGCCTTTCTTACCATAAACGGCGAGCCAGCCGGGGACGATGAGCACTTTGCCGTCGCTCTTGAACGCATCACTGCCCACGCGGGTGATGCGCGTGGTGACCTCGAACTCCGCGGGCGGGAAGAACACAGCGATGAAGCGCCGCGTGACCATGTCGAAGATCTTTTGCTCGGCCTCGGGCAGCTCCTTCGGCGGGATCTGGCCGGTGGGGATGATGGCAAAGTGATCGCTGACCTTGGTCGTGTCGAAGATGCGCTTGTTCGGCCGCACCCAGTTGTTGCTGAGCGCGGTAGCCGCGTGCGGGACGAGATCGTGTGGCAGCGCGTCGTGCTTGCTCTCCCCATGACTCGCAAACGTCTTCATCGTGCCGAGCACCGTGCTGAGATAATCCTCGGGCAGATGGCGTGAGTCGGTACGCGGATAGGTGAGCACCTTGTACTTCTCGTAAAGCGCCTGCGCGATCTGCAACGTGCGGCGCGCAGAGAAGGAGAAGCGGTTGCTGGCCTCGCGCTGCAGGCTGGTGAGATCGTAAAGCAAAGGCGGCGCCTGCCGCGTCGGCTTGGTCTGCTGCTCGACGACGCCGGGCTTGCCGACGCAACGGGCGACGATCTCATCGGCCCTTGTTTTGTCCCAGATTCGTTCAGCCTTTTTGTGGTCGTCGTTCTCGTCTTTCTTAAACGACTCGTCGATCCAACGGCCGCCGTAACGGCCCGCTTTCACTTCAAAGAGGCCGTGAACTTCAAAATAGGTGCGCGCCTCGAAGGCGAGGATTTGCTTCTCGCGCTCAGCGAGGATGGCAAGCGTCGGCGTTTGCACGCGGCCGACAGGCGTGAGGCGGAATCCTCCATGACGCGAGTTCAGCGCGGTGAGTGCACGTGTGGCGTTGATGCCGACGAGCCAGTCACTCTCCGACCGGCACTTCGCGGCGTCAGCCAGCGGCAGCATCTCCTCGTTCGTGCGCAGCTTAGAATAGGCCTCAAGGATCGCGCCTTGGGTCATCGACTGCATCCAGAGACGCTGCACGGGTTTCTTGCAGCCGGTGGCGTCGTAAAGATAGCGGAAGATCAGCTCGCCCTCGCGCCCGGCATCGCACGCATTGATGACGGCGCCGACATCCGCGCGCTTCAGCAGCTTTCTGAGAAGCTTGAAGCGATCCTCGCTCTGCTCGATGGGCTGCAGCTCAAACTCCGCAGGAATGATCGGAAGCTGCGTCCAGCCCCAGCCGATTTTCTTGCCGTCCTTCTCAGGCATCTTCAGTTCCAGCAGGTGACCGACCGCGGAGGAAATCAGGTGCGTCTCGTTTTCGAACCAGTCCTTCTCCTTCGCGAAAGGCTTCATCCCCGGAGCCCTCGCCAAAGCCTTGGCGAGATCGGCTGCGACGCTGGGTTTCTCTGCGATGATGAGGGTCTTGGGCATGTAGCGGATACGTTGGTCGGGCGGAAGAGCGCCACCAAGGGCATTGGAAACCACCGGCTGTCAACCGTGAAGGTTCTGCGGAACTCAGGGACACAAGCGTCGGGCGCTGTGCAATCGCGGCCGCACGAATGAGGGTGCCGCGCCGTCAGCAGGCTATGCCGACGCAGGATTCCCGGCTGGATGTCACCGCCGACCCGATGAGGCGCAAATGAATATTGCCTTCTGCTCCAACGCGATGACCCTGCGCGGCCTTGTCCATGTTTTCCGAAAAGCCCGCGCCTCCTGACACGCATCCCGACCCACGCGGAGTGACAGCGCCATCGCTGAGGGCGGCGGCATCCGATGCTGCTGGCGTGGGCGCATCGGCCGACGTTCTGGAGGCGCTGCGGCGCGCGCGCGACTATGCGGAGAGCATCGTCGCGAATGTGCGCGTGCCGCTTGTGGTGCTCGATGCGGCGCTCCGCGTGAAAACGGCGAGCGTCGCCTTCTACTCGCGCTTTCACGTCGCGACCGGGCAGACCGAGGGCCGCCCCATCTACGACCTCGGGAACCGCCAGTGGGACATCCCCGCGCTGCGCACGCTGCTCGAGGAGATCCTGCCGGAGAAGAACGAGATCGCCGACTACGAGGTGCGCCACACGTTCGAAGAACTCGGGCCGCGCATCATGATGCTCAATGCGCACCGCCTCGCCCAGGCGGCTGACGACGAGCCGCTCATCATCCTCTCCATCGAAGACATCACCGACCGCGAGGCTGGGGCGGAGGAGATGCGCGCCAGCGAGGAGCGCTTCCGCATGATCGCCGACAACATGTCGCAACTGGCCTGGACGTGCGCCCAGCTCGGCGACGTGACGTGGTACAACCAGCGCTGGCTCGACTACACGGGGCTGACTTTTGCGGAGATGAAGGAATGGGGCTGGACGCAATGCCAGCATCCCGACCATGTGGAGCGCGTGGTGGCCAGCGTGACGCGCTCGCGGGATACGGGCGTGCCATGGGAGGACACCTTCCCGCTTCGCGGCGCGGACGGACAGTATCGCTGGTTCCTCTCCCGCGCCTTCCCCATCCGCGACGCCGAAGGAGAGGTCGTGCGCTGGTTCGGCACGAACACGGACATCACCGCACTACGCGAAACCGAGGACGCGCTGCGGCGGAGCGAGGAGCGCTTCCGCACTGCGGTGAGCAGCGTGAGCAGCCTCATCTGGACGAACAATGCGCAGGGAATGATGGAGGGCGAACAACCCGGCTGGGGCAATTTTACCGGACAGACGCAGCAGGAGTATCAAGGCTACGGCTGGGCTAAGGCCGTGCACCCTGGCGACGCGCAGCCGACCATCGAGAGGTGGGGAAAAGCAGTGGCGGAAAAGCGGATGTTCGAGTTCGAGCACCGCGTCCGCCGCGCGGACGGCGAGTGGCGGCTGTGCTCGATCCGCGCAGTGCCTTTGCTCGGCGGCGATGGCGCGATCCGCGAATGGGTGGGCGTACACACCGACATCACCGAACGCAAACGCACCGATGAAGTCCTCCGCGCGAGCGAGGAGCGTCTCAGCGCCTTAGTCACAGCCAGCTCCGATGTGATCTACCGGATGAGCGCCGACTGGAGGGAGATGGGGCCGCTCGATGGACTATACTTTCTCACCGAAGCCCCCGCACCTACGCGCGATTGGGTGAACGACAACCTGTTTCCCGAAGACCAGCCGGACATCCTTGCAGCCATCCGCGAAGCCATCCGCACGAAGGGCGTTTTCGCGCTGGAGCACCGCGTCCGGCGCGCGGACGGCAGCGAGGGCTGGACCGTCTCGAAAGCGGTGCCGATCCTCGATGCGCGCGGTGAGATCACCGAATGGTTTGGCGCGGCGAGCGATGTGACCGAGCGGCACCAGACGGTGAAGGCGCTGCGCACGAGCGAGGCGTTCAAGCACAGCATCATCGAGAGCAGCCCGGACTGCATCAAGGTGCTCGACCTCGCGGGCAACCTCCTCTCGCTGGAAGCGGGGCACGAGCTGCTCGGCGTCACCGACATCACGCCGCTGCTCGGCACTTCATGGATGGACTTCTGGCTGCGTGCTGAGGATCATGCCGCTGCGCACGCCGCCGTCGCATTCGCGGGGACGGGCGGAGAGGGAAAGTTCGTCGGCTTCTTGCGCACACTGCACGGGCTGGATAAATGGTGGGACGTCGCCGTCACGCCGATCCGCAGTGGCGACGGAACTGTCACGCGCCTGCTCTCCGTCTCGCGCGACGTGACGGAGCGGCGCGAAATGGAAGACGCGCTCGTAGCGCGGGCCCAAGAACTGGTGCAGGCCGACCGCAGCAAGGATGAATTCCTCGCCATGCTCGCGCACGAGCTGCGCAACCCGCTGGCCCCGCTGCGGAATTCGGTCGAGATTCTGAAGACGACCGGCACCAGCGATGAGGAGCGCGCGCAGGCGCAGCAGATCATCAGCCGGCAGATCGAGAACATGAGCCGCATGCTCGATGATCTGCTGGATGTCTCGCGCATCACCGAGGGTAAAATCTCGCTGCGGACAAAACCCGTGGCGCTTGAGGCAATCCTGACCGCAGCGGCCAGCCTCGCGCGCTCCGGGTGCGCCGCGCGCCAACAGGAATTGAGCGTGACCATGCCCGGGGAACCCATCTTTCTCGACGCCGATGCCACGCGGTTGGAGCAGGTGTTTGGCAATCTGCTGAACAACGCCTGCAAATACAGCGGCGACGGATGCCACATCGCTCTCAGTGCGGAGCGCGCGGGCGGGGAGGTCATCGTGCGCGTGGCGGACGATGGCGCGGGCATCGCCCCGGAGATACTGCCGCGCATCTTCGATCTTTTCGTGCAGTCCACCCGCTCACTCGACCGCGCGCATGGCGGCCTCGGCATCGGCCTCACACTGGTGCGCCGCCTCGTGGACTTGCACGGGGGCAGCATCGAGGCGCGCAGCGAGGGGCTGGGCCACGGGGCGGAATTCATCGTGCGCCTCCCCATCCTCGCCCAGGCTCCGCCTGCGCCAGCCCCGACGCCACGCCCGGCGCGGGAGACACCGCGCCGCATCCTCATCGTCGATGACAACTCCGACTCCGCGCGCAGTCTCGCCACACTACAGACACGCGGCGGCCACGAGGCGCACACCGCCTTCACCGGCCCGGACGGACTCGCCGCCGCCGCCGAGCTTATCCCCGAGGTCATCCTGCTCGACATCGGCCTGCCCGGCATGGACGGCTTCGAGGTCGCGCGGCGCATCCGCGCCCTGCCCGCCCTGGCCGGTGTGGTCATCATTGCCATGAGCGGCTATGGCAGTGTGGAAGACCGCGCCATGGCCAGAGAAGCCGGCTTCGATCATTACCTGGTGAAGCCCGTGGACCTCTCACTCCTGCGTGAACTTCTGCGCGGCGACGGTGGTGATCGGTGACCGGCCTTTCGAGCAGGCCGTCTTCACGGCGTAGCATCGCCTCCGGCACCGGTGCCTGCGCGCGCTCAGCGTTGCGCGGTCGGCTTCCCATCCGCCGTGCCATTTCCCGCGCGGAGAAATGCGACGACATCGGCCACCTCCTGCGGTGTCATGCCGAGCTGCGTGGCGCTGATCATGAGGGAGTGGTTCAGCTTGGCGCGGCTCTTGATGCGGCTCTTTGGGATGAACTGCGTCTGCCCGCCCATGCTGCGCACGATGAGGATGTCCCCTTCCGCCAGCACCATGCCGTGAATCGTCACGCCGTCCTTGGTCACGATCTCCTGCCCGTCGTAGCCGTGCGCGATGTCCTTGCTGGGATCGAGCAGCGCCTCGGTGATGACCTCCGTGGGCTGGCTCGCGCCCCAGCCGGTGAGGGCCGGCCCGAACTCGATCCCCTGCCCGTTCAGCTCGTGGCACATCACGCAACGCGTCGCGACGGACGCGCCGTTCTTCGCGTTGCCCGTGATCTTGAGCACGTCCGCGAGCTTCGGCACCTTGTCTGCCGGCACCGGTGGCGGCGTGACGATCGAGATGAGCTTCGCGTTGTCGGGATCAAAGACGCCCTGCTTCTTTAACTCGGCGGCGATGCCGAATGCGGCCCAGTCGTCAGTGCTGCGCTTGATCAGCCACAGCAGCGCGTCTGCTGCGGCGGGCGATGACTTGTCCTTGGCGACGGACAGCATCGCCTGCGCGGCAGTCGCATCTTTCGTGAACGCCAGCGTCTCGAGGGCGAGCTTCCGCTGGCCGGCGTCGAGCGCGGCGGACTTTGCGCGCAAGGTCACATCTCCGACCGCGGCGCGCGGATGCAGCCGCCACGCGATGCGCGCGAGCGGTTCGCTCCACTTCAATGCCGGGGCGCCCACGGCCTTGCTGATTGCCTGCCACGCCGCCTCTTCCTTGTTGGAGCAGCCGAGCCCGAGTGCTTCCAAATACGAGCGGTCTTTTCCGTCGTAGCGTTTCGCCAGCTCGACCAGGATGGGCAGCGCGTCTTTCTCCGGCACATCCCGCAGGCTGACGGCCAGCTCGCGGCGCACGGCAGCATTGCCATCGACAGCCACGGAGCACAGCGGCACCTCCGTCACATCCGCGCCGGCGGCACGCAACGCGCGGAAGGCCACGAGCCGGCGCGCGCCATCCTTTGCATCCAGCCACGGCAGCACCTTTGCGCGGCCTTCCGCGCCGAGCTGCGCGAGGAGCCACACGGCGCGCGCCGCGATGTATGGGTCCGCGTCCTTGAGCACTTTCGCGACGGGCTCGACGGCTTCCTTGCCGCGCGCCTTGAGCCGTGTGAAGCCGACATGGCGCGTGTTGATCGCCGGTGATTTCAATGCCGTCACCTGACCTTCGATGGAATCCAATTTGAGGTCCGGGATCTGGGGTTTGAAATTCTTCGGCGCTATGCGGTAGATCGCCCCGGAGCAGGATTCATCAAGGTCGGTGTGCCCGCCTGTGCGAGCGTCGAACCAGTCGCTCACATAGACCGCGCCATCCGGGCCGACGCAGACATCGGACGGACGGAAGAGCGTGTGCCGCTCGTCGGACAAGTTCTTCGCGCCGCCGACAAAGTCAGAGCCCTTGAAGACGCCGGTCGTGTTCGTGGTGATGAAGTCGAAGCGCTTCAGTTCGAAGCCGGCGCCGTCGGGTTTCGGATGGTAGCCAAAGACCGTGTTCCGTCCGGTCTCGCAGCTCAGCAGGAGGCCGCGATGCTTCCCGCCCATCGCGCCATTTTCATAAAACGCCATGCCGGTCGGCGCGCCGCCGCCATACACGTCTCCTGCGGGAATGGAGCCCGGATCATCCTGCCGCCACTCGGCCACCGGAATGCTCTGGCCCGCCCGCTTGTCCGCGCGCCACTGCCTTTTTCCATCGGGTGAAAAGAAGCCGAAGCTGCCGCCCTCGATGAGATGACTCACGCGGCACGCCGGCGGATCGTCGTTGTCACTCAGGAAAAAATCCCCGAACGAGTTCTTCACCTGCTCGTACGAGTTGCGGTAGTTATGGCCGAGGATGCGCGCGCCTTTGCCATCGGGATCGATGCTCGCGGAGAAGCCGCCGACATAGACATGGCCGTCGTCGCTCGCTTCACCCATCCAGTCGTTGTTCAGGTAGGAACTGCCGATGCGAAAGGTCTTGCCGCTCTTGTCGGTGAAGAAGGCGCCGCAGTTGCCATTCGAGAAATACCAGCGCCCGTCGGGTCCGGCGGTGATGGCGTGCAGGCTGTGGTCGTGCTGCTTCTGCTCGAAGCCGGTCAGCAGCACCTCGCGCTTGTCGGTCCCCGCGTC
>JANOBO010000264.1:0-9330 GCA_031411695.1 Verrucomicrobiaceae bacterium | reverse complement strand
GCAAGTGGTCTTCGACGAGGTCTCGATCGATATCCACCGGCGCGAGTTGATCACGATCATCGGCCCGAGCGGGTGTGGAAAGAGCACCTTGATCCGCATCGCCGCGGGACTCGATCAGGCCACGGGCGGCAAGATGCTTCTCGATGGCAAGCCGATCGCTGGACCCGGCCCGGACCGTGGGATGGTATTCCAAGGATACACACTCTTTCCGTGGCGGACGGTGAAGGAGAACGTGATGTTCGGACTCGAAATGCAGGGCAAGTCCGCGACCGAGGCGGAATCCACCGCCCGCGAGTGGCTGGAAATGGTGGGGCTCGCGCGCTTCGAGGAATCCTATCCACACGAACTCTCCGGCGGCATGAAGCAGCGCGTGGCGATCGCGCGCGCGTTGGCCGCGGAGCCGCGTGTGCTGATTATGGACGAGCCGTTCGGCGCACTCGATGCACTGACGCGGGCAAAGATGCAGGCCTACCTGCTGCAGATCTGGAAGAAGGTGGACATCACGATCCTCTTCATCACTCACGATCTGGACGAGGCGATCTATCTCTCCGACCGCATCCTCGTCCTCGGGGTGAATCCCGGCGGGATGCGCGAGATCATCGAAAATCCGGTGCCGCGGCCGCGTTCGATCGAGCAGTTTCTTTCGCCCGAGTTCATCGCGCTCAAGGCGCGGCTCGATCATCTCATTCACGCTCCGACCGGTAGTGCCGACGAGGAAGAGGAAGACAAGCTGCCGGTGATCAAGATGACCACCGCCGGCGATGAGGTGGAGTAGAGCGCCGGATGCCACCCGCCTGCTGGGAATGCATGCCATGCGACGCAATGGACATGGGATGTTCGGCCTATGGCGCGCCCGGCGGAGCGACCGCATTTTGATGAACGATGAAGACGCCATGGTTTCAATCGTAACGGACGTCACTCGACCAGAAGCGCCGCCGCGGCTGCGATCCGTCGACCGTCCCCTCATAACACCGCGCGAGACGCGGCGTTGGTTTCGACTTCGCGAAGATATCCCCGCGTGGGGCTACTTCGCCCTTTCCTCAGCGGCCTTTGGCGTGGTCATGGCGGTGTGGTGGTGGCTGAGCGAGCGCGAGTTGGTGAATCCCATCTTTCTCCCGAAACCCGTCCAGGTCTGGGCAGCTGCTCGTGAACTTTGCGCCGATGAGAATCTCTGGCTCGATGTCCAGGCGAGCTTTCTCAGGGTCACGGCGGGGTTCCTCTTCTCCGCGGCGATCGCGCTACCATTGGGGGTGATCATCGGTGCATTCCGCGTGGGTGAGGCGGTGCTCCAGCCGATCATGGAATTCGTCCGCTACATCCCGGTGCCGGCCTTGATTCCGGTGCTGATGGTTCTGTTCGGCATCGATGAGTTTTCCAAGATCATGCTCATCTTCATCGGCACGTTTTTCCAACTCGTGTTGATGGTCGCGGACGAAGTGCGGCGCGTGCCGAACGATCTCCTCCAGGTCAGCTACACGCTCGGAGCGCGGCGCGGGGAGGTCTTGCGGCTGGTGCTCTGGCGCGGGGCGATGCCGGGGATCTTCGATGCGCTGCGGCTGTGCAATGGCTGGGCGTGGACCTACCTCATCGTCGCGGAACTCGTCGCGGCGAACGAAGGGCTCGGCTACCGCATCCTGAAGTTTTCGCGCTTTCTCCAGACGCCTCAGATCTGGGTCTATCTCCTCATTCTCGGCGTCATCGGTCTCGCGCTCGACTTCGCTTTCCGCCGGTTCAACGCGCGCGTCTTTCATTGGGCAGACACGACCAAACGATGAAGCTCGAAGTCCGCGATTTGGAGAAAGTCTATGCGAGCCGGAGTGGCTTCACCCACGCGCTCGCTCCCACTTCTTTCGAGGTGAGCAGTGGCGAATTCGTCTGCCTGCTTGGGCCATCCGGCTGTGGAAAATCGACGACGCTCTTTGCGATCGCGGGTCTCGATGAACCCACGCGTGGTGAAATCCTCCTCGATGGGCAAAGGGTGCGTGGACCAGGCCGCGACCGGGGGATGGTCTTTCAAAACTACACGCTCTTCCCGTGGTTGAACGTCATCGACAACACGCGCTTCAGCTTCGAGCTCGAGGCGAACATCGACCGCTCTTCCACTTGTGCGGAAGTGATGACGCAGATCGGCCGGGCCTCGGCGCTGCTCGAGTTGATGGGCCTCAGCGCCTTCGAGCGCGCGCTGCCGCGGGAGCTGAGCGGCGGGATGAAACAGCGCGTCGCGATCGCCCGCGCGCTGACCAATCAACCGAAACTTTTGCTCATGGATGAGCCCTTCGGCGCGCTCGATTCCCAGACCCGCGAAGAGATGCAGGACATGATGCTCCTGCTCCATGCGCATGAAACAATGACCGTGATTTTCGTCACCCACGACGTCGAGGAGGCCCTCTATCTCTCCACCCGCATCCTCGTCTTTTCGCCGCGCCCCGGTTGCATCGTGCGCGATCTCGCCGCGCCCTTTGGCATGCACCGCGAGCCTGCGCTGAAGCTCGCGCCCGAGTTCATGCGCTTGAAGCGCGAACTCCTTGATCTCCTCCGCCAACCCCGCACCGGCGACGGCCACCACGGCGATCGCTTTCGCAAACTCATCACCGAAACCAAACTACCATCCACGCCATGAAATCATCGATCCTCACCCGCCTCGCCACCTGCGCCGCCGCGCTCTGTGCACTCCTGCCGGCTGCCCATGCCGCGCCGAAGAAACTCACCATCGGACACGATCTTTGGATCGGGTATTCCGGCGTCTTCATCGCAAAGGAGAAAGGCTTCTTCGACAAAGCAGGCCTTAAGGTCGAGCTGAAGCCCTTCTCGAATCCTGGCGACACGCTGCCCGCGCTCGTGGGCGGCAAGCTCGATATCGGCCTGACCACGCTGCAAAATCTCGCGTTGCTCAACGCTAAGTCCGGAGCCGGCCTGGTCACGGTCTATCTGATCGACAGCTCGAACGGCGCGGACGCCATCGTGGCGAAGAAAGGCATCACCACCGTGAAGGAACTCAAGGGCAAGAAGGTCGGCGCGACCATCGGTGAAGTGAATCACATGCTCCTGCTCGCGGGCCTGGAAAAGGCGGGTCTCAAGGCCTCGGATATCACGCTCACCAATCTGAGTGCGGACGACGCCGGCGCCGCCTTCGTCGCGGGCAATCTCGATGCCGCAGTGACCTGGGAACCGTGGGTAACGAAGGCCACGTCGAGCGGCGGCAAGGTCATCTTTTCCAGCGCGGAGATTCCTGATACCATTCTCGATTGCATTGCCGTGCCCAAGTCCACGGTGGAAAAACGCGGCGCGGACTTAAAGGCGCTGATCGGAGCGATCGATGAAGGGGTGAAATTTCTCCGCGCAAACCCCACGGAGGCGCATAAGATCATCGCCAAATACCTGAGTGCGAAACCCGAGGAAGTGAAAGGCATGCTCGACGGCGACAAGGTGTATGGGCTCGCCGACAATGCGAAACTCCTCGGCGAGGGCGGATCCGCCTACGCCACGATGAAGCGCGTGATCTCCTTTGCGAAGGACCAGAAGCTGATCGACAAAACGCTCGACGCGAAGGCGCAGTTTGAGCCGAAGTTCGTCCTGCCGTGAGCGACGCGGAGATGATGCAGCTCGCTCTCGATCAGGCCGGTGTGGCGCTCAGGGCGGGCGAGCCGCCCTTTGGCGCCGTGCTCTTCTCTCGCGATGGCGCTATGCTCGCAGCGGGGCACGACACCGTGCGCGGGCACAGCGACTGGACGCGGCACGCGGAGATCGAAGTGGTGCGCGCCGCGTGTCGCGCGCATGGGCCGGACCTCGCGGAGAGCACGCTGGTGACCACGGTGGAGCCGTGTCCGATGTGCTTCACCTCGGCCTGGCTGGCGCGCGTCTCGCGAGTCGTCTTCGGAGCCTCGATGGCCGACATCTCCGCGGCGACCGGCGGGCAGCAACGCGAGCTGAGCATCGCAGCCACCACCATCAATTCCCTGAGTCCCGCTCCCATCCGCGTGGATGCAGGCATCCGCCGCGAAGAGTGCATCGCGCTCTTCGCTCAAGCCACTGGCTGAGCATGTCCCGCGTCGCTTTGCTCATGATCGATTTCCAACGCGATTTCTGCGCGCCCGGCGGCTACGCCGATCTCTGCGGCGGACTCGCCTGGGTCGAGCCGATCCTGCCCGCAGCCCGGCGGTTGCTGATCGCGGCACGGGAGGCGGAGCATCTCATCATCCACACTCGTGAGGGCTACGCGGCGGATCTTTCCGACTGCACTCCGCACAAACTCGCGCGCACTCGCAAGGCGGGTGGCGAGGTCGGATCCGCCGGACCGATGGGGCGCCTGCTCATTCGCGGCGAGTATGGGCACGACATCCTCGATGAACTCCGGCCCGAGCCCGGCGAACGCGTCCTGGACAAATCGACCTACGGAGCCTTCTGCCGCAGCGATCTGGAAGCGTATCTCCATGCGCATGACGTCGGGACCGTGGCCATCTGCGGCGTCACGGCGGACGTCTGCGTGCATACCACCTTGCGCGAAGCGACCGACCGCGGGTTCGACTGCCTCTACGTGCGCGACGCGATCTCCACCTTCGATCCCGAAGTCCGTGCGGTGTGCGAGCGGATGATCGAGCAGGAGGGTGGCATCTGGGGGGCGCTCACGACTTCGGATGAGCTCATCACCCGCTGGAAGCAATGACCACCGCTGCGTCTCCCAGATTTCAGCCACCGCCGCGCTTCGCCTGGCCGGAGGGTTTTCGCTGCGCGGCGATGTTGTGCTTCGACGTGGATGGGGAAACGACCGCGCTCAGCGAAGACCTCGCGCTGGCGAAGCGGCGCACCCTGATGTCGCAGTGCGAATACGGACCGCGCATCGGCGTGCCGCGCTTGCTCGGGCTGCTCGAGCACCTCGCGGTGCCGGCGACGTTTTACCTTCCCGGCTACATCGTGGAGGAGCATCCGCGGATGACGGCGGCGATCGCGGACCGTGGGCACGAGATCGGGTTGCACGGTTATCTTCACGAGAAGCTGAATCACTGCACCGAGGCCGAAGAGGCGGCGATTCTGGCGCGGAGCTTCGAGGTGATGGAAAAGCATGGCATCGCGCGGCCACGCGGGCATCGCGCGCCGTGGTTTGAGACAAATCCATGGACGGCGGAAGTGCTGCACGCGAGCGGACTCGAATACTCCGCGAGCGAGATGGGCGACGATGTGCCGTATCTGCACCCCAATGGTCTCGTCGAAATCCCCGGTCAGTGGCTGCTGGAAGATTGGGAGCAGTTTGCCTTCAACGCGGACCCGGCGTGGGGCTCGATCCCGGAGAATTGCGCGAAGGTATTCGACCTGTGGTGGCGGGAGTTTGAGGCCATGCGCGATTTCGGCTGCTGCTTCGTGCTCACGCTGCATCCGTGGCTGAGCGGGCGACCGTCGCGGGTGCGACTGCTGGAGGATCTGGTGCGCTCGATGCAGGCCACGGGAGACGTGTGGTTCGCGCGTGGTGCGGAGATCGCCGCGTGGGTGAAGTCGCAGCCCGACGCGCGGCGCGAAATCGATTTTGACCACACAACCAACACTGCAACCTAGCCATGCCCGTCATCGATGAACCGCAAGTCCGCGCCGCCGTCGCTCAGAACCGGCGACTGAACATCCCGCAAATCAGCCCCATCGATCCCGCCGCGGAAGCCGCCGCGCTTCCTTCCGTGCTCGCGGACATCCAGGCCACCGCGGATCGCCCGCTGAACGAAGCGACCACTTTGCCCGCTGCGGCCTACACCAGCGAGGCTCACTACCGCTGGGAAACGCAGCACGTTTTCCGCGCCGAATGGCTCGCCGTCGCGCACGTTTCGCAGCTCGCGAACTCAGGCGATTTCATCACGCTCGATCTGCTCGGCGAGCCGCTGATCATTGTGCGCGACAAGGAGCACGGCATCCGCGCGCTCTCGCGCACTTGCCCGCATCGCGGCATGGACATCATGCCGCCCGGGTTCGGTCACGGCCCGGCTTCGGTGCGCGAAGGTCCGCCCGGCAGCGGTCACACGCGACTCTTTCTCTGCCCGTATCACTCGTGGACCTTCGAACTCGATGGCCAGCTCAAGGCCTGCCCGGAGATGCAGGAGGCATGCGGGTTTCAGCGCAGCGAGTGGGGCTTGCGCGCGTTCCGAGCCGAGGAGTGGCATGGCTTCATCTTCCTAAATCTCGACGGTCACGCGACGCGGACGCCGGCTGAGCAGTGGGCAGGATTCTCCGATCACTTGGAAAAATGGGCGTCGCAAGATCTCGTTGTCGTCGATGCGCGCGAGTGGGATTGCCCGTTCAACTGGAAGGTGATCGTCGAGAATTTCATGGAGAGCTATCACCACGTCGGCGCGCATTTGAAGTCACTCCAGCCGATGATGCCTGCGCGGGACACCTGGACCGAAGAAGAGCGCCAGCACTTCATCCGCTGTCATCTCCCTTACGGCGCGAAGGAGCGCGGCGCGATCGCAGAAGCCGAGTCCGTTGGTGGTTCACGAGAAATTTTTCCTCTCATCCCAGACCTCGATGCGCGGTCGCGCTTCGAATGGGGACTGACGCTGGGCTTCCCGAGTCTGTTGCTCGCTTACGTGCCGGATTGTCTGATCTGGTATCGCGTGCAGCCGGAGGGGCCCCACCGCCACACGCTGCTCACGACATTACTCGTGCCGCGCCCCGTCACGCAGTTGCCGGACTTCGCCGAGCGACTCGCGGCGGGTACGGCGGCCAGCGTGGGCTTTCATCTCGAAGATATGGAGATGTGCGTGGGCGTGCAGCGCGGCTATTATTCGGGCGGTTACCAGCGTGGTCGGCTGAGTCATCTCGAGATGCCGATCTGGCTGTTTCAACGCTACCTCGGTGCCCGGGCGCGTGGCACGTGGCCGACGCTCGATCGTCCCGACGCAGTAGCGCAGCGCGCCGAATAGCGTGGCCTTTCCTTTGGCGGGGAAATTTGCGAACACCCTGCGCGATGAAGCGCACACCGGCCCCGCCGAGCATCGAAGTCCTGATCGGTCAACGCATCCGTGCGCTCCGTACGCAACGCAGTGTGACGCTCGAACAGCTCGCGGGCGAAGTGAAGCTAACGAAGGGGCAGCTTTCGCGGATCGAGAATGGCAAGGTGTCGTCGCCGGTCTCCACACTCACGCGCATCGCCGCCGCGCTGGGCACGGAGCCGGGGGCGTTTTTCCAAATGGATACCGCCGCGCCCCGCGCCGTGCTGGTGAAGGCGAGCGCGCGCAAGGTCATTGTCGGGCGCGGGTCAAAGATCGGGCACAGCTACGAGTCGCTCACGCATGGGTTGCCGTTTGAAAAGGACTTCGAGCCGTATCTGATGACGATCGAGGACGCGGAGATCGACCCGGCGAAGAACAGCTTCCGGCATCCTGGTCATGAGCTGCTCTTCATGCTGCGCGGCGCGATGGATTACCAGCACGACAAGCAGATCTACCATCTCGACAAAGGCGACAGCCTCTTCTTCGACGGGACGATCGAGCATGGGCCCGTGCGCGTGTATGCGCCGCCGGTGCAGTTCCTCAGCATCATCAGCAACCCGCGCGGGTGAGCGCAGAGTCTACTTTTCTCCCGGGATCCACGTCGTCCCGGCGAGGGGCACCTTGGCCATCGCGGCGGCTTCGATGGTCAGGGCAGCGAGGTCCTCGGGCTCGAGGTTGAGGACGTGCGATTTGCCGCAGGCGCGGGCGAGCGTCTGGGCTTCGAGGGTGAGAACGCGGAGGTAATTCGCGAGGCGACGGCCGCCTTCGACGGGATCGAGGCGGGCGGCGAGCGTAGGGTCCTGCGTGGCGATGCCGGCGGGGTCAGTGCCGTCCTGGTAGTCGTCGAAGAAGCCGGCGGCGCTGCCGAGCTTCTCGTAGTCGGCCTGCCATTTCGGGCTGTTGCAGCCGAGGGCGATCAGCGCGGCAGTGCCGATGGACACAGCATCCGCGCCCATCGCGAGCGCTTTCGCCACGTCGGCACCGGAGCGGATGCCGCCGGAGACGATGAGCTGCACTTTGCGATGCATGCCGAGTTCCTGCAACGCCTCCACGGCTTGGCGCAGCGCCGGAAGCGTGGGAATGCCGACGTGTTCGATGAAGACATCCTGCGTCGCGCCGGTGCCGCCTTGCATGCCATCGAGGACGACGACATCGGCGCCGGCTTTCACCGCGAGCGCGACGTCGTAGTAGGGGCGCGAGGCACCGATCTTGACGAAGATCGGCTTCTCCCAATCGGTGATCTCGCGCAGTTCCTCGATCTTGATCGTGAGGTCGTCGGGCCCCGTCCAGTCGGGATGGCGGCAGGCGCTGCGCTGGTCGATGCCTTTGGGAAGCGTGCGCATCTCCGCGACGCGGTCGCTGATTTTTTGCCCAAACAACATGCCGCCGCCGCCGGGCTTTGCACCCTGGCCGAGCACGATCTCGATCGCATCGGCGCGGCGGAGATCGTCAGGATTCATGCCATAGCGAGAAGGCAGATATTGATACACCAGCAATTCGGAGTGGTGCCGCTCCTCGGGCGTCATGCCGCCGTCGCCGGTGGTGGTGGAAGTGCCGACCGCGCTGGCGCCGCGTCCGAGTGCTTCCTTCGCTTGTGCCGACAGCGCGCCGAAGCTCATGCCCGCGATCGTGACCGGGATTTTCAAACGCACCGGCTTTTTCGCGAAGCGGTCGCCGAGCACTACGTCGGTCGCGCATTTCTCGCGATAACCCTCGAGCGGGTAGCGCGACATGCTCGCGCCGAGGAAGACGAGGTCGTCGAAATTGGGCAGCGCTCGTTTCGCGCCCCAGCCGCGGATGTCGTAGATGCCAGTCTCGGCGGCGCGCTGGATTTCGTGGATGACGTCTCGATCGAAGGTCGCGGATTCGCGGAGGCCGGGGCGGGTGTGCATGTCAGTAAGCGGCGGCGTGATCGACGTGAAAACGGTAGAGTTGCCGCGCGGAGCCGTAGCGGTGGAAGTCTTCGGGACGCGCGTCGGAACCCGCGCGAGTGAGCAGCGTTTTCAGGATCGCGAGGTGATCGGGACGCATCGGCTTTTCCACGCAGTCGGAACCGAGGTCGGCGACTTTGCCGCGAACGAAGATGCGCGCTTCGTAGATGGAATCGCCGAGCGCTTCGCCTGCGTCGCCGCAGATGACGAGATTCCCCGCCTGCGCCATGAACGCGCTCATGTGACCGACGGAACCTTTCACGACGATGTCCACGCCCTTCATCGAAATACCGCACCGCGCCGATGCATCGCCATCGATCACCAGCAAGCCCCCATGCGCCGTCGCGCCGGCCGATTGACTCGCGCTCCCGTGAACGTGGACCGTGCCGGACATCATGTTTTCCGCGACACCCACCCCCGCGTTGCCA